>NZ_JBHVEE010000139.1:0-26349 GCF_042802415.1 Streptomyces sp. NPDC057486
GCTACCTCGCCGGCCTTCACCTGCGCGCATCGATGATCTGGGTCAAAGACCTCATCCGGACCACCCGTTGATCACGACTCGATACGCGCCCTAGCAGCCGCCGACTGGGACGAGGTCGCAAACGAGGTCGATGGCTGTGTCCACGAGTACCGCCGGAGCCCCGACGGCAGCTGGAAGATGCACGGGCGGAACTCCAGCCTCAGCCGCTTTGCCGAACTCTCCGGCCTCACCGACGTCCGGCACCTCTACTGCGCGGGCAGCGTTTATCCCGAGAACACCGAGTGGCCAGACGGCGACCGGCTCTTCCGTATCGGCCGCCTACAGCGGAAGCATGCGGTGCCCGACAGCGAATGGGGTTCGATCTGGTCGGTCATGCGCACGCTGGCGAACCAGCACGGCGACGAGGGAGTCCGCCTGGTCGTCTGGTTCGACGGCTGACTCCATCCAGAATTGGCCCTCGACCGGTGCATGCCAACCAGGTGATCCCCGTCCTGGTCCAGGAACTCCAGCTCGGCGTAGTAGCCGGCAGCCTCGCCACCGTGGTTCGTCACCTCGTACTGAGGAGTGCGGCCACGGCCGCGAGTGAGGTGTCTGCGATACCGATGCTGGAAGTGTCCGACCGGCGTACGGGCTTTGGCCGTCAGTGGCTCCATCGGACCCGCACCGGCCGGTGCCGACCACCGGAGCAGCCCCCCACCGACCAGTACTGGTAGGGGTGGCCAGCTGCGGCATTGCTGTTGGCACCTCAAGAACTCCGAGTCGGTCAAAAGCCTGGCCACCGTTTGGCGGGCCCGGTGTATCGGATGGTCGCCGCCTTCTACTGTCGGCCCTGAGGACCTGCGGCCATCGGTGCCGACGGCCACGGCAGCGGAGGGAGCGGGTGTGGGGAACGGCGGCGAGACAGCTGTTCCGCTCCCCCCGGCCGGTGAGACCGACGAGAGCGGGGCCGGTGCGGCGCACGAGCGCCGGCAGCTTCTGACCTACCTCAGCGCCGGGCTGACAGGCGAGTCTGCGCATAAGGGGTGTTGACTGGATTTAGTGGAAGTCCTGTCACTTCTTCGTGGCCTCAGTACGCTTGCCCGTACGAACGGTTCACATGCCTGCTCCGCCCGCACGAGGTGTCCCATCGCTGATGACCCGAATCTCGCGGAGTTGCTGCGCCGCCATCGGCAGACGGCCCGCCTGACGCTGGAACAACTCGCGGAAGCATCCGGAGTCAGTGCCCGCACGTTGTCGGACATGGAGCGGGGACGGAGCAGAGGACCCCAGCACCGGACGGTCATCGCGGTGGCGGACGCGCTCTCATTGACGGGTGAGGTCCGCGAGCGGCTCATCGAGTTGGCGCGGGACGGTCGTCTGCGTGACCACTGGACCCGTCCGGCTGGGCTGTGCGAACTTCCGCGTTCGGTCGAGGACTTCACGGGGCGGCCCGCGGAGCTTGTCTGGATGGATGAGCTGGTCCACGCCGAGGTTTCGCCCGGTGGCGCGGTGGTGGGGCTCGTCACCGGCTCAGCAGGGTCGGGCAAGACCACCTTTGTCATCCGCGCCGCTCACGCGCTGCGGCCGGGATTTCCCGACGGGGTGTTCTTCCTCGATCTCTTCGGCATGTCGGCGCATCCTCGTCCTGTCGAGGACGCACTGGGGCTCCTGTTGGGTGCGCTCGGCGTCGCCGAGCGTCAGTTGCCGGCCGACGCCCAGGCACGGGCTTCCCTGTACCGGTCGTTGCTGCGCGATCGGCAGGTCCTGGTGGTCCTCGACGACGCCGCGTCCGAGGAGCAGATCCGCCCGCTGCTTGCGGCGGACGGTCCGAGCAGGGTGCTGGTCACCAGCCGACGGCTGCTGGCCGGCCTGGAGGGTGTACGCCGCCTGGTCCTTGGCCCGCTGCAGTTGCCGGAGGCCATGGATTTGTTGACCGGCATCCTGGGCGAGCGTTCCGTGACGGACGGGCCTGTGGCCCTGTCTCGGCTCGCGCAGCTGTGCGGTGGGTTGCCGCTGGCGCTGCGGATTATCGGCAACAGGCTTCTCAGTCGCCCGAGTTGGAGCGTCGCCGAACTAGCCGCCCGGTTGTCGGACGAAGAAGGACGTCTGGAGCATTTCAAGGCCGGCGACCTGAAGATCGCCAACGCGTTCGGGATGTCGTACGAGCAGCTCGGTGTTGTCGCGCAACGGATGTTTCGCCGACTCTCCGTGGTACCGGGTCAGGACTTCGACGCTGAGGTCGCAGCCGTGGTCGGCGCCGTGGAACGGGTGGCTGCCTGGGATGCGCTGGACGAGCTGGTCGATCTCGGTCTGCTGCAGGACGGTGCCGCGGGTCGCTACCGCTTTCACGACCTGGTACGTCTCTTCGCCCGCGACCGGTTGCAAGGGGAGGAGACAGCAGCCGACCGCAAGGCGCTGACCGTCGAGGTGAGGTCCTGGCTGCTGCGGATGGCCACCATGGCCGGGCGGTGGTTCGAACCTGGTTACGGCCGCCCCGCCGGGCCCGATGCCGATCTGGTGGTGCTGTCGGATCTGGAGGAGGCTGACCGGTGGCTGCGGGCGAATCTGGACAACTGGCTCGGTGCCTTGCGGCAGGCCCAGGATGTCGGCGAATACGCCGCCGTGTTGGACTGTGCCGAGGCCATGCACTGGTTCTCCGACCAGTGGGTGCACGGGCCGCACTGGCAGGAGGTCTTCACTCTCGGCGCGCGTGCCGCCGGCGCCCTGGGCGATCTGGCGCAGCAGGCGACCCAGCTGAACTATCTGTCGTGGGTGCACGCCATCCCGCTGGACGACCCGGAGGGTGCACTGCGCTGTGCGGCTGAGGCGCTGGACCTGGCCACCCGCGTCGAGGCCACGACACAGATCGCCTGGTCGCACTGCTACATCGCGATCGCCCGCCGCAAGCTCAAGCACTTCGAGGCAGCCGTCAGTTCCGCGTCCCGGGCGGCGCAGCTGTTCGGGTCCCTCGGCGACACCGATGCGTACTTCTCCAGCATCAGTAATCTCGGTTACTGCCTACGCGACGCCGGGCGTCATGCCGAGGCGGCGGAAAGATTCCGTGAGGCGCTCGCCCTGGTCGGTGATGAACGATCGGGCATAACGCCGAGCATCGCGGCGCACCTGCGACCCCACTACCTGGCGGACCTCGGCCGGTGCCTGGCGCAACTCGGCAACCGCTCCGAAGCGATCACCACGCTCACCGAGGCCACCGACCTCATGGAGCCGTACGACTCCGACTACCACCAAGGCGGCGCCCTGGAAGCCCTCGCAGCCTTGCTGGCCAGGGACGGCCGCATGCAGGAGAGCCGGCGTGCCTACGCCCGTGCGGCGGCGGTGTTCGAGGTGAGCGGCGAGTTGGAAGCGCACCGCCGCTGCCGCGACATGGCCGCCGGCGCCCCCTGAGAGCCACGGGCCGACGGTGCGTGCGGGCTCCGGTATGCAGAAACTTCTGCGTGCTGTTCTGCATGGTCCGGTCCCTGCCACGGGAGTTGACTGGGCGGCACCGGACAGGCGCAAGGCCTGTCCCTCTCCGACAGGAGTGACCATGGCGACCATCAGGAACATCGTGCTCGTGCACGGCGGATTCGTGGATGGCTCGGGCTGGCAGGGCGTCCACGAGCAACTGACCGCCGACGGCTACCGGGTGCACGTCGTACAGAACCCCACCCTGTCGCTGGCCGGTGACGTCGCCGCCACCCACCAGATCCTCGACGGCCTCGACGGACCGGCCGTGCTGGTCGGCCACTCCTACGGCGGTGCCGTCATCACCGAGGCCGGCAACCATCCCAACGTCACTGCACTCGTCTACATCGCCGCCTTCGCCCCGGACAAGGGAGAGTCGGTCAACACCCTGATCGCCGACCCGCCGCCCGGCGCACCGGTGCCGCCGATCCTGCCCCCGCAGGGCGGGTTCCTGTTCCTGGACCGCACCAAGTTCGCCGACTCGTTCGCCGCCGACCTGCCCGCCTCCCAGGCTGCGTTCCTGGCCGACTCCCAAGTCCCCTGGGGCATGGCGGCACTTGAAGGCGCCATCTCCGAACCGGCCTGGCGGGGCAAGCCGGCCTGGTACCTGGTCGCCACCGAGGACCGCATGATCCCGCCGCCCGCCCAGCGCGCCATGGCCGGGCGCACCGGCGCCACCGTCTCGGAGACCCCCGGAAGCCACGCGGTCTACGTCTCCCGCCCCGCCACCGTGGCCGCCGTCATCACCCAGGCCGCCGAAGGCCGCAACGGCAACGCATAACACTTCCCCGCGCCAACACCCTTCCTTCCGCCCGGGCGGGCACCCCGCCCGGGCGCACCTCTACCTCGACGAGGGAGACCCGCATGCCCGCTCGCCCCACATTCACCCGCCGCAAAGTCATCGCCACCGGCGCGGCAGCCGCGGCATCGGCCGCGATCCCCACCTCGAGCAGCGCCACCGCCGCGGTCACCAGCCACAACTCGCCGGGCGCCAAGCCGACCATCGTGCTGGTCCACGGCGGCTACGCCGATTCATCTTGCTGGAACGGAGTCATTCAGGAGCTGCAGAGCAAGGGTTACCCCACGATCGCCGGGTCGAACCCGCTGAGGGGTATCCCCACCGACGCCCCGTACATCGCGAGTTTGCTGGACTCCATCAGCGGGCCGATCGTGCTGGTCGCGCATTCCATGGGTGGAACCGTCATCACGAATGCCGCTGCCGGAAAGAGCAACGTCAAGGCGTTGGTCTACATCGCAGCGTTCGTGCCCGATGTGGGCGAGACCCAGGGGGAGCTCATCGACAAGTTCCCGGGCAGCGAGGTCCTGCCCGTGAGCGTACCCGTCCCCTACACGAAGCCCGACGGCACCACCGGAACCGACCTGCACCTGAGCAAGGACGGCCAGGCCGCCTTCGCCGCCGACGTGTCCACAGCTACCTTCCGACTCCTGCAGTCCACTCAGCGGCCCTTCGATGCGGCCTCCTTCACCTATCCGACTCAGGCCGCCGCGTGGCGGACGATCCCGTCGTGGGGGCTGGTCGCCGGCCAGGACAAGGCGATCCCGCCCGCGGCCGAACGCTGGATGTACAGCCGTGCGAACTTCCGCAAGGTCGTCGAAGTGCCGACCTCGTCCCACGTCGCGATGATCAGTCACCCGAAGGCCACCGCGCAGCTCATCGAGGACGCCGCCAGAGCCACCAGGTGACCACCACCGCTCCGGCCCGCACCCGCGGGCCGGAGCTCGAATGCACGTCGACAGGTGACCCATCCTGTACTTCGACAACTTCACCATCACGGCGACGCATGCTGAGCGTGACGGACAGACTGCCGATGGCCTACCCCGACGCAGACCAGTGGCTGACGGAACGCGCTGCAAGGAGGCCGTCCACGGGAGGTCTGCCTCACATCCGACGCACCGGCACCGTGGGACTCGAGACCGTCCTCGGCGCACGCTTACTCATGGCGACACCGCCGGGCCCACCCTTCGGGCGGACGGCGGGACTTCCGACACACGCCCTAGTGGGGCACCAACTCCGGCGGAACGAAGCCCGCTTCGGCCAGCCGCCGCCACAGTGCGTCCGGGACGGGGAGACGCGACGCCACCGCGTTCGCCGTGACCTCGGCGGCCGACCGGCAGCCGACGACCACCGACCCGACGGCCGGATGCAGGGACGGGAACTGGATCGCTGCCGCGGCGAGCGGCACTCCGTACTCCGCACACAGTTCCCGGCATCGTCGCGCGCGGGCCAGGGGCTGCTCGGGAACGGGGCAGTAGTTGAACATTGCGCCGGGGGAGGGGTCGGCGAGGAGACCGGTGTTGAAGACCCCGCCGACGACGACCGAGGTGCCGGTCTTCGCGCACAGCGGCAACAGCGTCCCGAGCGCGTCGTGGTCCAGAAGTGAGAGCCGGCCCGCGATGAGGACGACGTCCACCTCGAACTCCGCCACGTACGCGGCGAGCGGCGCACTGTGGTTCATGCCGAACCCGATCGCCCGCACCAGTCCTTCGTCCCGCAGTCGGCGCAGCGTTGGGTAGGCCGTGCGTCGGACCTCCTCCGGGTAGTCGTCCGCGTCGTGCAGATAGAGAATGTCGACCGACGACCGGCCCAGGCGGTCCAGGCTCGACTCCAGGGACGTGCGGATACCGGACTCCGTCCAGTCGGTGACGACCTCGCCGGGCGAACCGTCGGGCCGTGGCTGCAGCAGCCAGCCCGTCTTCGTGGAGATCAGCGGCGCCGTGACGCCCGCCGGTGCCAGAAGGCGGCCGAGCCTGTCCTCGGCCTGACCGTGCCCGTAGCGCGGTGCAGTGTCGAAGTACGTGATCCCCTCGCGGGCCGCGGCCTCCAGCGTGGCCGCCGCGTCCGCCTCGGTCACCTCCTCGAACAGGCCGCCCAGCGGTGCGGTTCCGAGGCCCAGGCGGGGCATTTCGAAGGGCAGCCGGCCGGTCATCGCGACATCTCCCGGACCGGGGCGTCGCAGGTGGGCCGGCCGCCGCGCAGGGTCATCGTCAAGGTCAGCCGCACCTGCGTGCCTCCGGACAGTTCCACGCGGCAGTACGGGCCGCCCACGTCCTGTACGGGACCGTCGTCGACCTGCGCGGTGTGCACGACGTGTTCGGCGAACGAGCCCGCCTGCACCACCAGCGAGCGCGCGGTGCCACCCAGGTTGACCAGTTCCACGACGGTGTGGTCGGGACGGATGTCGGAGACGAGCGCCGCGACGTCCGCGGGAAGTCCCGGCCGCTGCCCGGCGGCGTCGTAGTAGCGCAGATGCATATGGGCGAGGCCCCCGTTGTAGAGGACCTGAGGGGAACCGGTGGTCAGCTGCAACAGCGCCTCCGTGACGACGGGGTTGAGGTCCTGCCAGTGGTGGATGTCGAGAATTCCGGGGCCGATGGCCGGGTTCACCGGGTCGTTCTCGATGGCCTCGACGCGTTCGGCGCAGGAGTCGAGGGCGCTGCTCAGCATGCGCTCGGGGAAGCCCGGGTTTCGGCCCTGCAGGAACTCGTACCACGGCTCCTCGTGTCCGGCCTCGTCCTTGATTCGCTGGGTGTGCACCGTCGTCCAGTCCCAGTTCGCGCCCGCCCGCAGCCGCTCGATGCGCTCCTGATCCTGAGCCTCGCGGCTGAAGTGCCACAAGGACACCGACAGTTGGCCCGGCATCACGGTGAAGTCGAACCAGCCGGAGTCGTTGTGCCGCTGCGGGACCATCAGCGTCCGGTCGGCGCCCATCGCGCGCAGATGCGGATCCCAGCGCTCGCCCAGGGTGCCCCGGCCGTCGGCGCCGCGCTGCTCGCCCTGGCGCAGTACGGCATCGAGCGGGTTGCGGGCCAGGTCGAGGTAGGCCGCGTCGCCGGTCAGCAGGGCCGCGTTCGAGGCTCCGACGAGGGTGGCGCTGCCTACGGGGGAGAGGCCGTGCGGCCAGGACCAGCCGTAGTGTGCGCCGTACCACCGGCCGCCCAGGTACTCGCCGACCGTACCGCTAAGGCCCGCATTGTCGGGGACGACGTCGTGTCCGTCGAGCCGTTCGCGCCAAGTGTCGACGTACTCGGCCACCCAGTCCGCGTAGCGCTGCTCACCGCTGAGGAGAAAGGCGTTCGTGGCCAGTCCCGTCGCGGCCAGATTGACGATCGTGTCACCACGGCCCATCCGGTCCCACATCGCACGGCCGTAGGAGCGGGCGCGCTCGGGGTCGGCCGCGAGCTGGTCGAAGGACGTGACGTCGTCCATCGCGTCGAGGGGAAGCCCGTACGGGCGCAGGGCGAGGCTCCACGGGAAGTACGGCTCTTCGTCGCTGAATCCCGGGCGCGGCCCCGCCGATCCGTTGTGCGGTGCGCGCACGACCCGGTGTTCGGGGTCGTAGTTCGGCCCGCCGGGCAGATAGAAGTCGGCGAAACGGCGGGCCAGTTCGCGCAGTTGGGGGTCGCTGGGGTCGGCCAGGCACAGGCCGTAGAAGAGCAGCAGGCCCTCGCCCTGATGGAACCAGTCGTAGCCGCGCTCCAACCCGCCCTGGAGCATGCCCATCTCGGTGAGCTGCGCGGACACGCCGCTCCAGTGCCGCCGTGCGGCCGCCAGGAGATCCGCGCTGCCACCGAGGACGTACAGCGTGGGCCAGTTGAAGAACGGCTCGTAGAAGTCGTCCACTCCGTCGCGGCCGTCCGGGCCCACGCCGAGCGTGTCCCGGAAGACGAGGCGGCCGTCGCCCTCGGTGTAGCGGTCGGCGAAGAGCCGCCAGGCTTTGTCCTGGTAGGCGAGCAACTCCCGCTGGAGGATGGCCCAGCGGGGCACATCGGCGATGCTGCGGGTCGCCCGGAGCCGGGGACCGGGCACGGTGACGGCCGTCATCGACCCACCCCTTCACCCATGTTCGAGCCGCTGGTCCGTTGGTCCCTGGACATCAAGAACATCCGCCCCTCGCAATCGCCCATCGATAGCCGATGGTTAGACTCACCGGCGCGAGCCAGCCTGTCAATACTCGGGAACGGCACCTCAGGAGGATCCCGACCGTGATCGACTGCCATGTGCACCTGTGGGACCCGGCATCGGGATTCCCATGGATCCGCCCGGGAAGCGTTCATCACAGGGCGTTTCGCATCGACGACCTGGGTGCCTCGAGGCCGGACGCGGCCGTGACCGGGGCGATCCTGGTCGAGGCGTCCCGCGGTGACGCCGACGAGACGCTTGCCCTGCGCGCATGGCGGATGAGCCGCCCCGACCTTGTCGCGGGGTACGTGGGAAACCTGCACGTCCACGGCGACGGCGGCCCCCGGCGCTTCCGCGCCCTGCTGCGCGATCTGGGCGACAGCCGCCCGAACGGCATGCGCCTGGGCGGTGCGAGCTGGGCGGACACCCCGGAAGCCGCCCATGTGCTTGTGCCCGAACTCGCTTCGGCCGGGCTGGTGTTGGAGCTCAATCTGGGCTCCGGGGCGCTGCGGGCGGCGGCCGATGCGGCCACCCGGCACCCCGGGCTCACCGTGGTCGTCGACCATCTCGGCAACCCGCCGAACCTCCGTACGGACCCGGGGGAGTGGTACCGGGACCTGGAGCGGGCCGCCTCGGTGCCGAACGTGGTCGTCAAGATCTCCGGCCTGCTCACCCAACAGCACGGCGTACCGCCCGAACGGACCGCGGAGTTGGTCAGGCACGTGGTGGGCGCGCTCGGTCCCGACCGATGCCTCATCGGCTCCGACTGGCCGATCTGCCTGCCCCGCGGCAGTCGCGCGGACTCCCTGGAGCTGTCCTGCCGCGGTCTCGACCGGCTCTCGGACGACGAGCGCGAGCGGGCCCTGCACACCAACGCCGTCCGGGTGTACGGACTGCGTGGTTGACACTCGTCGAAGCATCCTGATTCGATTCCATCGATGATCGATAGGTGATGAAAACTGCCCGGGCTCAACCGGCCCCGACTCCGCGGAGATGCGACATGGCGTTGTTCGACCTGCCCCTGGAAGAGCTGGAGCGATATCGCCCGGTTCTGGACGAGCCCGACGACTTCGACGCGTTCTGGCGCGAAACCCTCAGTGAGCAGGGGGACTTCGCTCCGACCGCGACGTTCGAACCGGTCCACAACGGGCTTGCCACGATCGACACGTACGACGTGACGTTCGCCGGATACGGCGGGCACCCCGTACGCGGCTGGCTGCAACTGCCCGTCACCCGCACCGGACCGCTGCCCGCGGTCGTGGAGTACCTGGGATACGGCAGCGGACGCGGGGCTCCGCACGAGAAGCGGCTGTGGGCATGCGCCGGCTACGCGCACTTCGTGATGGACACCCGGGGGCAGGGCGCCGAGACACCCGACCCCGATCCGGCCTCCGGTGACATCGCCTCGCCCGGCTTCCTGACCCGCGGCGTGCTCGACCCGCGGCGCTACTTCTACCGCCGCCTGTACACCGACGCCGTACGCGCCGTCGCCGCCGTACGCACTCACCCTGCGGTCGACCCCACGCGCGTCGCGGTCACCGGCACCAGCCAAGGCGGCGGCGTCGCGCTGGCCGCGGCGGGCCTGGTCCCCGACCTCGTCGCCGTCATGCCGGATGTGCCGTTCCTGTGCCACTTCCCGCGCGCCACCACGATCACCGACAAGCCGCCGTACGCCGAGGTCACGCAGTTCGTGAAGCTGCACAGGGCGCACGCGGGCACGGTCGCCCGCACGATGGCGTACTTTGACGGCGTCAGCCTGGCCCGCAGGGCGAATGCGCCGACGCTGTTCTCGGTCGGACTCATGGACCACATCTGCCCGCCCTCGACGGGGTACGCGGCGTTCAACCACTACGGCGCCGACTGCGGGGTGGACCAGGCCGACAAGCACATACGCGCCTATCCGTTCAATGATCACGAAGGCGGCGGCCCCACCCACGAGGTCGTGAAATTGGAATGGCTGGCCAAGCAGCTGAACAGCGCGGCCTGATATTTTTCGGGATCCTTTTCTCCTGCGCACCCACCGAGATTCCATCGATAGACGATGAGCGCGTACCATGACACAGCTGGCTCGCCCCATCGCAGGATTGGGAATTCATGGCATCGAATGCGTCGGCTGGATTCGTCTCCACGCTGGCCACCAACAAGGACCGGTTCCGCAAGACCCTGATCTCCGACCAGGTCTACGAGCTGCTCCGCCAGGCCGTCGTCGACGGCGATCTCGCACCGAACGAGCGCGTGGTCGAGTCGGAGATCGCCCGGCGTCTGGGGGTGAGCCAGGCCCCGGTGCGGGAGGCGGTCAAGCGCCTGGCCCGTGAGGGCCTGCTCATGCACGTCCCGCGTCGCGGCCACTTCGTCGTCGAGATCTCCGCGCAGGACGCCGAGTACGCCCGACAGGTACGCGAACCGCTGGAGCGACTCGCCGCGCAGCTCGCCACCGAACACCTCACCGACGACAACCTCCGCGAGCTCGACGCGCTGGTCGAGCGGATGCGGGACGCCGTTGCCGCGAATGATGTGAGCCTGTTCCGCGACGCCGACATCGAGTTCCACACCGTGGTCAGCCAGATCGCGGGCAATCCGTTCCTGGCCCGCATGTGGGAGGTCATCGAGCCGAGCCTGCGGACCCTGCGGGCCATCTCCGACCCCCTCTTCGAGGGGGACTGGAGCGCCATGGCCGAGGAGCACGGCCGTCTCGTCGGACTGTTGCGGTCCGGGGACGCCGAGCTGGCGGCCTCGGCGTTCGCCGACCACGCGGCCGGCCGCGGACCGGTGCCGGACGCGCGCGAGGTGAAGAGGAAGCCGCGCAAGGCCGCAGCCAAGAAGTGAGCACCACCCCAGAGCCACAGGCCCGAGCCGGACATCCGGCTCGGGCCTTCTTGCGAGGAAGCGGTCGTGGCTAACGGCGTGCGCCCGCTGTCCACTTCGGGGCCCCGTACTGGTAGGCGCCGAGGCTGGGCGTCGCATCCGTCGAGCCGTCATTGATGCCCGGCAGCGCGATCGCCCGGTTGCGCGCAGGAGAGTCGGCGGTCAGCCGGTAGTCGTGCCCGGCCGCGTCGACGAAGAGCGGATCGGTTTCGGCGGGCAGATTGTTCGAGAGTACGAGCCCGCCGTCGGTGGCACCGGTCAGACCGCGAATGGTGCCGATGTTGTTGTAGATCTCTGTGCCGGTCGACTGCCCCGGCTCCTTGACGTAGAACAGCGTCATTCCGCCGGTGTTGTTGTACACACCGTTGTTGTGCGAGCCGGTGCCCAGACCGTTGAGCATCACCGTGCCCTCCCGGTTGCCCCAGCCCACGTTGTTCGCGATCACCAGGTCGCTCTGCCCGTTGTCGGCGTAGACACCCGAGATCCCGAACGTGGTGAGCGTCGTGGCCGGCTCCGGATCGTGCAGCACATTGTGATCGATGGACGTGCCCATCATGTAGGCGCTGCAGCAGGTGTAGATCGCGGCGACGTCGAGGCTGAGGCGGGCGTACCCCGAGATGTCGTTGTACGCGATCAGGTCCTTGCCCGGGGTGAGGCCCTCCACGGTGTTCCACTGGAGGTTGATGCCGCTTCGGCCGACCCGGCTGATCGTGTTGTGCGTGACCGTCTGGCTGTTGCCCTGTACGGCGACGCCCGCCGCGTACGTCCCCATGTAGTCGACATCGTGGATCACGTTGTCCGTGGCGGTGTTGTTCTGTCCGCGCAGCGCAATGCCGTTGCCCGCGCTCAGCGACAGATTACTGTTCACGATTTTGTTGTACGTTCCGTCGAGGACGATGCCCGTGTCGCCGACGCCGCGCGTCACCGTGCTGCCGCAGTCCGTCGCGCCGCGCGTGATGTCGGTGTAGTGCGACAGATACGTACCGTTGATCCCGTCCAGCGTCACGCCCGTGCTGGTCGGGCCCGTCCTGATGGTGGAGGCGAACAGTCCGACGCCCGTCACCGTGGTGTGGCTCGCGGCCGTCAGGTCGAAGGCCAGCGCCCGGGTCTTCGCCTCGATGGTGTGCGCGGCGGGACTGTCCTCGCTGTAGAGGTACAGACGCTTGGCGGCCGGGTCGTAGAACCACTCGCCGGGGCGGGAGAGTTCACCGATCTTTCCGGCGAGGGCGTACCGCGTCTCCTTCGGTACGACCTTGTGCACGCACGGGGGCGCCACGTCGAGCGTCACCGAGCCGACGGCGGAGCTCTTCACCGTGCCGGTCGCCGAGACGTACCAGTAGCCGGTCAGGGCCCGTGCGCCGTCCCAGTACCCGGCGGGCCGAGTCAGGGCCTCGTCCGCGATCGTCGCCTCCGCGCTCCCCGCACCCGCGTACTGCAGTGTGGGGTCGAGCAGGTCGAGCCCCGGGTAGGGCCATTGCGCCTCGACGCCCGCCTTCTTGTCGGTGAAGACCTGCACGGTCGTCACGTCGGAGCCCAGGTCGACGGAGGTGCTGTAGACGTGTCCGGCCGCCACGGCGTCGCTGAACGCCGAGTTCCGCGCGTACGGATCACTCCTGGCGATCTCCGTGACGTCCGCGCCGGTGACGGGTGAGAAGCCGCGCACCGGAGCTGTCCCGCTCAGCGTCACCTTCGCCCCTGGCGCCGCCCGGTAGGTGATCGGCAGCCCGGCGGTGCCCGACCGGGCCGGCGCGACGGTCTCGGCGTACGTACCGGACTGGATCAGACAGGTGTCTCCGGGCTCCATGACGTCGGCACACCGCTGGATGTGCTGGAATGCCTGACCCGTGGTGGTGCCCTTGTTGGAGTCCCGGCCCGACGGAGCGACGTAATAGACCGCGCCCGCCTGGGGCTTGTGCGGGTGCGCGGTGGCCGGAACGGCGGCCGCCACCACGGACAGCGAAGCGAGCAGGGCGGCTGCGGACCACGACCCCTTACCGGGACGTGGCCACCATCTCCTCGACACTGGATGGTCCTTTCTTCTCTGGAGGGGAACGATCCGCCCGCTCATCCCTTCACCGCGCCCACCGTCAGACCGCTGATGATGTGGCGCTGCATGTAGATGAAGAAGATGATCACGGGCGCGACGGCGAGCAGAAGGTTGGGGAACACCTTCGTCAGGTCGGTGGAGTACTGGCTGATGCCCGCGTAGATCGCCGTTGTCACCGTGTAGTGACCGGACGACGGGCTGAGCAGGATCTGGGGCGAGATGAAGTCGTTCCAGATCCCGATGGAGTTGAGGATCAGGACGGTGACGACCGCCGGACGCATCAGCGGGAAGATGATGGTCCAGAACGTCCGGTAGCGGCCCGCGCCGTCGATTGTCGCCGCATGGTCGATGTCCACCGGGATCGTGCGGATGAAGCCCACGAACAGGAAGATGCTGACCGGCAGCGTCGAGGCCACGTCGTGCGCGACCAGACCGGTCACGGTGTTGGCGAGACCGACCTCGCCCAGTACGTAGATCACCGGGATGATCACGGCTGCGCCGGGGATGAACGTGCCGGCCAGGAAGTACAGCAGTACCAGCTGTGTCCGCTTCTTGAGGCTGCGCGCGATCGCGTACGCCGCCGGTCCCGCCAGCGCGATGCACAGCACGTCCACGGTGACGACGAGGAACAGCGTGAAGCCGTAGCCGCCGATGACGTTGTACTGCGGATTGCTGATGGCGGCGGACATGTGCTCGAAGGTCAGACCACTCAGGGGGATCGAGAACGGGCTGTCGAGGATGTCCTGCTGTGACTTGAAGGCGTTCACGACGAGCAGGTACACCGGCACGGTCATGACGACGAACAGCAGGCCGAGGAGCACCCGGTGCAGGGGCGAGCGGGACTCCCGCTGTTCCGTCGGAGAGACCTCCGGGGCGGAAACCGGTGCGGTCCGCGGTCTGTTGTGGACCTTTGGTTCAGTGACGACCACCATCGGCTCCTAACCGGTCGCAGCTTGGTCTTGGCGGTTGCGCAGCGCGGTCACGACGAGGGCGAGCACGGCGGAGACGACCATCAGGAAGACCGCCTGGGCCGTTGCGTAACCGACCTTGGTGCCCTCGAAGGACCGGGCGAGAATGAGATAGGTGAAGGTCTGTGTCGAGCCGGCCGGACCGCCGCCGGTGAGGCTGACCACGATGTCGTACGCCCTCAGCAGGCCGACCAGGTTCAGTACGGTCGCCACGGTGACCACGGGCGCGATCAACGGGATCACGATGCGCAGATTGATCTGCCGCCTGCCGGCGCCGTCGATTGCCGCAGCCTCCAGGAGCTCCGCCGGGACGGTCTGCAGGGCGGCCACGAACAGGACGACGTTGAAGCCGAATCCGGCCCACACGATGACACCGATGAGCGTGTACAGCGCGAACTTCTCGTCGAAGAGAAAGCCGATCGGCTCCATGCCGAACTTGGCGAGGGTGTTGTTGACCGCACCGTTCGTGCCGAGGATCGCCGCCCACAGATAGCCGAGGATCAACGCGCTGATCACGTGCGGGAAGTAGGCGACGGCGCGGAAGAACGAGTTCGTACGCGACCGGCCCTTGAGGATCAGTGCGTACACCAGGCCCGCGCCGACCATCAGGGCGGTGCCGAGCAAGGCGATCAGCGCGGTCACGTACCAGGCGTCCGTCGAACTCGGGTCGTCGAAGAGGTGCTCGTAGTTCTCCCACCCGATGAGCTTCGCGGTGGAGAAGCCGTCCCAGTCCGTGAAGCTGAGGTAGATCGCCACGCCCACGGGCACGATCGTCAGCACCGTGTACAGGAGCACGGCCGGGCCCATCATGCCGAACGTGACGGCCGCCTCGCGGAAGCGGGCCCGCCTGCGGCCGGAGCCGGGGGCCGCCGGGGCGGCGACGGAGCGCCGCCCCGGCTGCGTCAGTTCTGCGAGTTCCACCACTTGTCCAATCCGCCCGCGGCATCCTTCGCGGAGGTGCCCGTGTACAGGGACTGGATCTGCTTGTTGAGCTCGTCGCTGAACCCGGCGATTGGCTGGTTCTCACCGGACTTCACGAGCACCGACGGCGTCTTGTCGAGGATCTTCTGCACCGCGGTGCCGAGGCTGGACATCGGGTAGCTGAAGCCCGTGCGCAGATTGCCGTCAGCGGCGAGCTGGCTCTTGATCGCTTCCTTGTCGGTGACCAGCCACTTCACGAATTCGATCGCCTCGGCCTTGTGGTGCGACTGGTCGACCACGGCGTAGGGGTTCGCGACGTTGCCGAACTGGCCGGACGGGTAGGCGCCGTCGGTCGGCATCGTGAAGACACCGATCTCGTCGCTCTTCTTCGCCGCGTCCGCCGCCGGCACGAAGAAGGAACCCATCATGTACATCGCCGACTTGCCGTTGAGGAAGGCCGTCTGCCCGTCGGCGTACGTCAGCCCCAGCGCGCTCTTCTCGAGGTACCCCTTGTCGATCCACTGCCCGTAGCGCTTCAGGTACGGCACATAGCCGCTGTCGGCGAAGGAGACCTTGCCGTCGTTGCGCTGCTTGATCCACTGGGGGTTCTCGGTGAGCACACCGGCGTCGGCCATCATCGAGAACTGCCCGCCCGTCACCCACTGGCCCGCGGTCTGCAGGGGCTTGTAGCCCGCGGACTTCAGACTGCTCATGGCGGCGGTGAACTGATCCAGCGTCTGGATCTCCGACGCGTCCACGCCGGCCTTCGCGAAGGCCGCCTTGTTGTAGAAGACCAGCGACTGGATCTGCTCGCCCACGCCGACCATGTACGTCTTGCCGCTGACGGCGTACTGGTCGACCAGCGGTGTGTCCTTCGTCCAGGCCTGGTCGGACAGGTCGGCGAAGAGCTTGGCCGTGTCGGGGGCCGGGATGATCTGCTGGGCGATGTCGGGCGGGTCGCCGGCGGCGAGGTCCTGAGTGAGCTTGGCGTCGGCCGAGATCGTCCCCGTCAGCTCCAGCTTCACCTTCACGCCGGGATGGCTCTTCTCGTACTTCGCGAAGAGGCCTTTCCAGTACTGCTCCGTCAGGTTCGGTGAGATGTTGACGATGATGCGGAGAGTCGTACCCTCCGCGGCCCCGTCGGACCCGCTTCCCCCGCAGGCGACGGCGGATGCCATCACGAGCGGAGCCACGGCGAGTGCGGAGGCTCGGTGCCACATGGTTCTCATCGGACACGCTCCATTGCATAGTCGTGAATAATCGATAGCTGACGTGCAAGTGCAGGCGTTCGTTCGAGTTCGGGAAGAAGGGGGAGGGGTGCCGCGTCCGAACGGTGCGGTCGGGTCCCGGTAGGCGCTCACAATAATCGCCTATCGATTACTGATGCTATGGGCGGCATCCCGCATGTTCAAGAGTGCCGCCGAAACCGCTTGCTCCCGTTCTCCCACTGCCCGAGCCGCGCACCTCAGCGGCAGGTCACGCGCGTCGAGCGCGTCGCCGCCGGTCTGCGCGAGAGGGTCCAGGATCTCCAGGACGCGGCAGGCCCCCACCCACCAGTAGGCGATTCCCTCACGGGGGCCGCACGTTCACTCGGCGGCCCTGTCATGGGTGCAACTCCTCGTCCTCCAGAAAGAGTTCGACCACGGGCAGCAGCACGTCGGGCGGCGAGGTGGGCAGGGTCAGGGTCAGGGTGCCCGGCGGCTGGCTCGGCGGGGCCAGGTTGTTGTGTTCGTGGCGGGCGCCGTCGACCTCGTGGAAGGCGATCTCCGAGCCGTCGTGCAGCAGTTGGGCATAGCGCACCCGCCCGGCCAGGCCAGGAAGATGAAGGTGATTGAACGGCCAGGCCAGCAGGTGCAGATAAAGGCGGCGGCCGCGCTGCGTGTACAGGGCGCTCGTCGGCGGCCGGAAGGAAGAGGGTCCCGCACCGTGTACGGCGCGGGCGTGCAGGGCGCTCCACTCTCCGATGGCGCGCAGGGTGTCGCGCGCCCGCTGATCGAGCGAACCCCGCCCGGTGGGGCCGACGTTGAGGATCAGATTTCCGCCACAGGAAACGGACTGGACCAGCATGCGGACCAACTGGGACGGGTCCTTGTAGTCGTGGTTGTCGCGGTCGTAGCCCCAGGACCCGTTGAGCGTATGGCACGCCTCCCACAGCACCGGCACGCCGTCGCGCTCCAGCGGCCGGTCGGGCTGGTACTGCTCGGGCGTCACATAGTCACCGGGTACGCCCAGCCGGTCGTTCACGAGGATGTCGGGCTTCAGCTCACGGACCGTTTCGATGAGCTCTTTCGCCCCCCACTGCTCCGGCCCCATACCTGGATACGTGAAGTCGAAGAAGAGCAGGTCGACCTGTCCGTAGCCGGTGAGCAACTCACGTATCTGGCCCTGCATGTACGACCGGTAGCGCGCCAGGTCCCCCGCCTCCCTCCCGCCCTCCGAGCCGCGCAGCGGATGGTGCTCGTCGACCGGGAAGCCGGGGTGGTGCCAGTCGAGGAGTGAGTAGTAGAGGCCGACCCGCAGGCCCTCGGCGCGCATCGCCTCCGCGAACTCGGCCACCAGGTCCCGGCCGGCCGCGCGCACCGAGGTGTAGTCGGTCAGCGACGAGTCGAAGAGGCAGAATCCGTCGTGGTGCTTGGCGGTGAGCACGGCATAGCGCATCCCTGCTTCCCTTGCCGCCCGGGCGAGTTCCCGCGCATCGAAGAGGTCGGGGTCGAACCGCTCCAGGTAACGGCCGTACGCCGCCTGGGACATGGCCTCCCGGCTGCGCACCCATTCGTGCCTCGCGGCGAGGCTGTACAGGCCGAAGTGGACGAACAGTCCGAAGCGCACGGTCTCGAACCACCCGCCGGATGCAGTGGGCACGGAAGACTCCTGACGGATTGACAGCACTAATCGATAGGAGGTTATCTACCATCGATAGACGATGATGTCACTGGCGTTGCGTGCAGGGAGCGCGCGGAGAGGCACGTGAATGAACCCGAACAGGGATCAAGGAACGTCGACGGCGGAGGAGACCCTGACCTACGAGTCGATGCGGTCTCCGGTCCACACCTCGTCCTTCCGACGGCCGACACGGAGGATGGTGGAGGCACTTGAGGATGTGAGCGCGGCGACCGCCTGCGCGAAGCTGCACCAGATGGGCATCACCCGGACCTTCATCGACGGGCCCGTGCCGCTGCACCAGGAACCGAACATCAAGATCACCGGAGGTGCGGTGACCCTGCAGTTCCTGCCGCAGCGCGAGGACGTCTTCAACGGCGCCGCACAGGAGGACATCGAGCGCAAGACTCCGCTGTGGGGGGTGCTGGAGTCGATCACACCCGGCGATGTGCTGGTGATCTCGGCGCAGGCGAGCCACTTCACCGGCTGTCTTGGCGACATGCTGGTGCGCTACTTCAAGCTGCGCGGTGGCGCCGGGATCGTTGTGGACGGGCGGGTGCGGGACGCGGCCCGGATCCGGGCCCTCGGTGTGCCGATCTGGTGTACCGGAGTCACCCCGCACTACGCCTCGCAGACGGAGCTCTTCCCCTCCGCGTTCAATGTGCCGGTGGGTGTCGGCGGCACACTGGTCACGCCGGGGGACCTGATCGTGGCCGACGAGGACGGCGCCGTGGTCGTACCGCAGGACCGTGCGGTCCCGCTGGCCGAGGACTCGCTCCTGCACCAGGACCGCGAGGCGTTCGCACGCCGCCGCCTCGACGAGGGCGGCCTGCTCTCCGACTACTACCCGCTCACCGGTGAAGGGCTGGACGAGTACCTGGCGAGCAGGCCCGCGACCTGACCGCTTGCAGGTTCTGTACGGGGACGGCTTCGTCCCCGTACAGATGGCGCGGGCGGCGCACCAACCTCAACGGAAGCCGTAGTAGAGGGAGTTGTGCACGGTGTCCGGAAGATAGAGCACATCGTGACCGTCCGAGTCCCGCCGCACCGCGAGCCGGTCCGCGCTCACGCCCGGCGCGGCGGACTGCGCGGTCCAGGCCCCGTCCGCCGACTGCGTCGCGGCAAAGACCCGGTCGGTGCCCGAGGTGGTCACGTAGTAGATCCGCTTGGTGTCCGTGTCGTCCCAGGTGATGCCGAGGGCGGCTGCGGTCTGTCCGCCGGCGTACACGGTCTTGCTGACCCAGTCGCTGCCGCTCGGATAGGCGTAGTACACGCGGAAGTTGCCGCCGCTGTCGGCCGAGCGGTAGCGGTAGGCGACCTTCGGGGTGGAGCCGTCGAGGGTGAGCTTGGCGCTCTGCACCGCAGGACCGGCGTACGCATTGTCGATGCTCCACTCCTCGCCGGTGGTCAGCTGCTGGATCACGTCGGAGGTGTCGGGCGTCACCGGGACGGTGAGCGCCGCACCCGTACTGTCGGCGAAGGCGCCGGTCGCCGGGTCGAAGCGCAGGTAGGAGAGCTGATGGCGGAACGCGGTCGCCGGCGCCTTGGCCCACTCGTACAGCAGGTGCACACGCCCCTCGCTGTCGACCGTCAGGTCGTCGGGGTACACGGAGCGGTTCAGTGCGCCGGCGAACGTGGCAACCACGCTCCAGCGCGCCGCTGCGTTGTCCCAGCGGTAGAGCTTGCCGGGGCGCTGATCAACGCCGGCGCCGACACGGGCGGCCAGGTACAGATCGCCGTTGGGCGCCGTGGCCACGATCGGATAGGTGATGCCCTGGCCCTGGTCGGGCAGTTCGGCCGCATGGTCGGTGACGTCCCCGCCGGGGGCCTCGGTACGGAAGTAGCGCCAGGCGTCGGCGTGCATGGAGGCGAAGACATGCAGACGTCCGTTGCCGTCCCGCGCGACGGACGGCTGGTTGTGGCCGTTGTCGTCAGGGAACTCCGCCTGCGCCCCGCTCCTGTCGAGCAGCGGCAGCAGGCTCCAGACCCCGTCCGGGTCGCGCCGCGCGATGGCGGGCCGGTGCGTGGCGGCCGTCGAGCCCGGCTCGTTGAAGGCGAAGTACGTGTACTGGCCGCGTCCCTTGTACGTGGCGACCGGCGTCCACCAAGCGGCCTGGTTCGACGAGTCCATCGCGTACGGGACCTTCTCGATCACCGCCGCCGCGGCTGCCCTGCTCTGCGCGGTGTCGGCCCGGGCGGCCGGGACGGGCATGAGCAGGGCGGCCACGGCCGTGGCCGAGGCGGTGTACGTGCGTACCGTGGGACGTCGCAAGATGAGCTCCTTCGCGGGTGCGTGCGCGGGCGTGGAGGTGACGCGGACGGCAGCGGCCCGAGGGCCGGCCGGCGCGTTCGTCGTGCGGGGTACGGAGCAGGGCCAGGCGAGGGTCGTGCGACGTTCGCCTGGCCCGGACTACAGCGCTCGGCCTCAGCGCTTGATGAGCTCGGCGGCCTCCTCGCCGGCCTGCTTCATCGCGTCCTTCGGCTTCGACTTGCCGACGAGGACGGCCTGCACCTGCTTGGCGACGGCCTCCTCGATCTGGGCATTCTGCGCGAACTGCCAGAACGGGCTGCCGGTCGCCGTCTTGGTGATCTTCTCGGTCCATTCCGTGGTGAAGGTGTCCTTGGCGACCTCCGGGGCGGCCAGACCCGCGGTGGTGGACGGCGGCAGTGCGCGCGCGGCGAAGTATTCGGAGGTGGTGGCCTGGTCGGTGGTGGTGTGCAGCGCGAACTCGGTCGCCGCGTCCTGCCCCCTGCCCTTCACGATCGCGATCACGCCGCCCCACAGCAGCGCCCGCGGCGTGTCCCCGGCCTTGAGCACCGGACGCTCCATCGGCTGCATGGCGTTGGCCAGCGTCTTGTCCTTGGACTGGGCGGAGGTCACGCCCTTGCCGATGATCGCGTCGTCGTAGAAGGCGGCCTTGCCCTGTCCGAACAGGGCGCGCGCGTCGAAGCGGTCCACGTCGGCGGCGATCAGCTTCTCGTCGTGCAGCTTCTTGTACCAGGTGACCGCGTCGATCGAGGCGTCGTCGCCTATCGTGACCTTCCCACCGTCGAGCAGCTTGCAGCCGAAGGTCTGCATCCACGGGAAGATGTCCTTGAGCTGCGCGACCTTGGTGGCAGCGGCATACGGTACGACACCGCCGCCGAGCCCCTTCAGCTCCCGCAGTGCGGCCTCGAACTCCTCAATGGTGGTGGGGTGCTTCTTGATCCCGGCCTTCTCCAGGAGCTGGGAGTTGGCGATCACACCGATCGATCCGGTGTTCCACGGCAGCCCGTACTGCTTGCCGTCGTACTTGCCGCTGTTCAGGGCCACGTCGGTGTAGCCGCCCTTGCCGGCCACCGATCCGAGGTCGGCCAGCTTGCCCATCTGCGCCATCGCGGCGAGCCAGGCGATGTCGAGGTGCACCGCACCCGTCGTCTCCCCGCCGCCCAGCTTGAGGGTGAGCTGGCTCAGGTACTCGTTGTACGGGTACGAGACCGTGCGGATCGTGGACTTCTCGGCCTTCTCCCATGCCGCGATGATCTTCTCGATCGAGGGCTTGGCGGCCTCCTCGTTGAGCGACCAGGAGGTGAAGTCGAAGTTCTTGGACTTCGTGTCGCCGCCGTTGGAGGTGCTGCCGGCGCCGGACGGTGCGCAGGCGCCGAGCACACCGGCGCCGGCCACACCGAGCGCGCCGATGCCGAACATGCGCAGCGCGCCGCGCCGACTGATGCCAGAGGTGGTCATGATCTCTCCATGGGGGAGTAAGGGGAAGGGGAGGTACGTGAGAGGGCGGGCTGATCCCGCGGGTTCAGCTCTTGACCGAACCGGCGGTCATGCCGCCGACGAGGTAGCGCTGCAGGAACATGAAGGCGACGACCACCGGGATGGACACGATGAGCGAGGCCGCCATCAACTGGGGCCAGGCGGTCTGGAATTCGCCGATGTAGGTGGAGACGAGGCCGGGAGGCAGGGTCTGCTTCTCCTTGTCGGCCAGGGTCAGAGCGAAGATGAAGTCGTTCCAGCCGCGTACGAAGGCGAAGAGCCCGGCGGCGATCATCCCGGGCGCGGCCAGCGGCGCCACGATGGAGTGCAGCGTCCGCCACCGGGACGCGCCGTCGATGGATGCCGCCTCCAGCAGGGCGTCCGGGATGGTGTCGAAGATGCCCTTCAGCATCCAGACGCACAGCGGCATGGTGAACGTGGTGAAGGAGAGCACCAGGGCGGTGTACGTGTTGAGCATGCCGAAGCTGGAGAAGACGGTGTACAGCGTCACCAGCAGGAGCGCCTGGGGGAACATCTGGGAGGCCAGCACCAGGTGCATCAGCGACCGGCGCCCGCGGTAGCGGAACTTGGAGAACGAGTAGCCCATGTACGTGGCGACGACCACGCTCAGCACGGCGGTGATCGAGGCCACGATGAGCGAATTGATCATGTACTTGATCAGCTGGTCGTTCTCGGCGAGGGCCGTGAAGTTGCTGAGGGTGAGATCGGTGGGTATCAGCTTCGGCGGGAACTGGAAGGTCGACTCGGGGGTGCTCAGCGCGGTGGCGAGCAGCCAGTAGACCGGCAGCAGGCCGAAGGCGCCGATGACGACGACCGCGCTCCAGGCGGCGATCCGCGAGCGCAGCAGGTCCTTGCGCATACGGCGCCGAGCGCTGCGCCGAGCCCGCGTGGTGGACGGCCGCGGCCGGTCGACGGCGGACAGCGCGGTGGAGGTGGTGGAGGTCATCGGGCGTCGCCCTTCCGCTCGGTGATCCTGAGGTAGACGGCGACGAGGAGCAGCAGGAGCAGCATCCACAGACCGCCCAGCGCGGTGGCCCGGCCGATGTCGAAGCCCTTGAAGGCGGTCTGGTACACGGCGGTCGCGAACGTCTCGGTGGTGCCGGCCGGTCCGCCGCCGGTGAGGACGTAGATGGTGTCGAAGTGCTGGAAGTTCCAGATGAACTCCAGCAGGAGCACGATCGAGGCGACACCGCGGACCTGCGGCCAGGTGACGGCGAAGAAGCGCCGGATCGAGCCCGCCCCGTCCATCGAGGCCGCCTCGTGCAGCTCCCTGGGCACGGTCTGCAGACCGGCCAGGAGCATCACCATCATCCAGGGGAAGCTGGCCCAGGTCTTGGTGACGATGACGGCGAGCATCGCGGTGCCGGGCCGGCCGAGCCAGACGACGGACTCGTCGATGATTCCGGTCTTCATGAGGACGCCGTTGAGCACCCCGTAGTTTGCGTTGAAGATCCACATCCAGAGGAAGGAGACCACCACGCCCGGGATCACCCAGGGGAACAGGAACAAGCCGCGCAGGAAGCCGCTGCCCCTGAGGCCGGTGTTCAGCGCGAGCGCGAGCGCGAAGCCGAGCGCGAAGGGGACGAGCGTCGCGCCGACGGTGAAGATCAGCGTCTGCTCGAGGATGGTGAGGAAGTCGCCGTCCAGCCAGTATGCGAAGTTGTCCAGGCCGACGAACTCCCGGCCCGGCAGCCGCAGATCCTGCTTGAAGAAGCCGGTGAACAGCGCCGACAGCAGCGGGTACACGATGATCGCCGCGAACAGGGCGAGTCCCGGTGCGGTCAGCAGCAGGGCGAACGCACCGTTGGAGAGCCGTCCGCCGGCCCGCTGACGGGGCGGGGGCGCCTTCTGGGGAGGTGCGGCCGTACTCATGGGTGTGTCCTCTCAAACGGGGCGGGAGCGCCGGGGCCCTGTGTGAACGCCATCCATGCTCCATTGAATACAAGTTGCAGCATGCGGGATCGTTCTCCATATCGTGCGATGGCGTCAACCCTTTTGGCCGGTGAAGCGCCGGTTCTGTGCAGGGCCGGCGAACTCGCCCCACCTGCTCGGAACTTGAACTGCGGCTCGCGACAGCCAGGTCGGTGGCCGTAACCGGAACTTACAACGAATCCCACTGCCTGAACAGTAGTTGCACAATATGGATGTGATGTACGTTCAAGGCCGCTCCGCTGCGGCGGGGAGTATCCGAGCTTCACATCAAGGAGGCCGCACCGTGCGGGAAGAAGAGGTCCATTACGACATCGCCGTGATCGGCGGCGGATTGGCGGGGACCTGCGCGGCCATCGCCGCGGCCCGGCTCGGCCGGCGCGTCGCCCTGGTCAACAACCGGCCCGTCCTGGGCGGCAACGCCAGCAGCGAGATCCGCGTCTGGGTCTGCGGCGCCACCGCACACGGCGTGCACCGCTGGGCCCGCGAGACCGGAATCATGGGCGAGCTGTACACCGAGAACCAGTACCGCAACCCCGAGGGCAACCCCCACTACTGGGACCAGGTCGTCCTCGACGCCGTCCGTGCCGAACCGAACATCGACCTCTACCTCAACACCGACGTACGCGAGGTCGACGCGAGCGGCCCCGACGACAGCCGCGAGGTGCACTCCTGTACCGGCTGGATGGTGGGCTCGGAGCGCCGCATCACCTTCCATGCGCGCCAGTTCCTCGACTGCACCGGTGACGGCCTGCTCGGCCACCTCGCCGGCGCCCGGTACCGCATAGGCCGCGAGGCACAGACCGAGTTCGACGAGCCCTGGGCGCCGGCCGAGGCGGACCGGGCGCTGCTCGGCTCGACGATCCTCTTCCAGACCAGGGACACGGGTCGGCCGACGAAGTTCGTACCGCCCGCCTACGCCAAGGACCTGTCGACCACGCCCATCCTGCGCAACCGCATCCTGCGCACCGGGGACAACGGCTGCGACTACTGGTGGATCGAGTGGGGCGGCGAACTCGACACCGTCCACGACAACGAGCGCATCCGCGACGAGCTCCAGGCCGTGATCATGGGCGTCTGGGACCACATCAAGAACTCCGGCCAGTTCCCCGACGCGGCGAACCTCACCCTGGAATGGGTCGGCAGTCTCCCCGGCAAGCGCGAGTACCGCCGCTTCCTCGGCGACTACGTCCTCACTCAGCAGGACATCCTTCAGCAGCGCCAGTTCGCCGACCGGATCGCCTTCGGCGGCTGGTCCGTCGACCTCCACCCCGTACAGGGCATGTACGCCGACGAGCCCGGCGCGCGCCAGCGATACGCGGACGGCATCTTCCACATCCCGCTGCGCTCCCTGTACTCGGCGAACGTCACGAACCTGCACTTCGCCGGGCGCAATATCTCCGCCACACACATCGCCTTCGGGGCCACCCGCGTCATGGCCACCTGCGCGACACTCGGCGAGGCCGCGGGCACCGCCGCGGCCCTGTGCGTCGCCGAGGGCCTCACGCCGCGCGAACTCGCCACCAAACGACCGGAACTGGTACGCCGCACCCTGCTGCGCCAGGACGCCTCCGTGATCGGCCTCACCGACGACGACCCCGACAACCTGGCGCGCACGGCCCGGGTCACCGCCTCCTCCCACCTCAGCCGTCTGGCCGCCGAACCCACACCGGCCGCACCCGGCACCCCGTACCCCCTCACCCGCGACCTGGGCCTCCTGCTTCCGGTCGACCCCGCACTCGACACGGTCGACCTCCTCGTCCACGGCGCCCCGAACGGCCGGTCCCGCGAACTCACCGTGGAACTGTGGAGCACGGGCCACCCCGAGAACGCGGTCCCCGCCGACCACCTCCTCACGACCACTGTCACCGTCCCGTCCGACGGCCCCCACTGGGTCACGGCCCGCCTTGACCACCACCCCGACACCCCCCAGAACGCGATCCTCATCGTCCGAGCCTGCGCGGACACGGCCCTGACCCTCCTCCCCGAACGCACCGACGGTGTCCTCGCCCTGCGCAGGAAGGCCGAGGGAGACGCGGCCGTCGACCACGACATCCCGGAAGAAGACGGACAACTGGTCCTGGAATGGCAGGCCCGCGGCCTGCGCCGCCAGACCTTCGCCTTTCGGGCGGCCCCCGACACCGGGGCATTCCACCCCGAACGGGCCGTAGGCGGGTACCAACGTCCCTACGGCGGACCGCACATGTGGTCCTCCGCGCCGGGGGACGCCGCTGAGTGGCTCCGTCTCGACTGGCGCAACGAGCAAGAACTCACCGAAACGCGCCTGGTGTTCGACGACGACGTCGACGAATACCTCAACAACCTGCACCGCCACCGCACCCCGTACGAGGTCATGCCTGAACTCGTACGCGACTACCGCATCCAGAGCCGCGACGCCGCCGGTACCTGGCACACACTCCTGACGGTGACGGACAACCGACGCCGCCACCGTGTACACGAACTGAAGGCCGCGGACGGCAGCCCTGTACGCACCGACGCACTACGGCTCATGGTCGACGCGACGCACGGGGCACGGCACGCGCACGTGATCGCCTTCAAGGCGTACGGCGCATAGCCACAGGGCGAAGGGGTCCGGTGGAGGCTGATC
>NZ_JBHVEE010000140.1:0-26055 GCF_042802415.1 Streptomyces sp. NPDC057486
GCGGCCACCGCATGGTCACCGACGGCATCGAGAAGAACACCCACGACAACCCCTTCGGCGCCGTCCTCTCCTTCCGCGGCACCGTCACCGACACCACGGTCACGCACGCACTGTCGGGCAAGGTCATCGAGCTCACGGACACCTTCCCGGTCCCGGACGCCATCGCGTTCGAGGTCGGCCAGTGGTGGTCCGTGCAGGTCGACCCGGTCGCGGGCGGCGGCCGTGACGAGCGCGAGCTGCAGAAGCTGGTCGAGATCACCGAGATCGTCGACGGGGGACACATTCGCATCGGCTACCTCAACGGCTGGGAACTCGCCGAGGGGCGCAGGCTCACCTGGACCCGCATCGAACCGGTCCTGAACACGCACATCCGCAATCTGGTCTTCGAGGGCGCGGGGCCCGACGAGTACACCGGCTCGCACCCGGTCAGCTTCGAGTACGCCGTCGGCTGCGACGTCTCCGGCATTCACGCCACCGGCAGCTTCTGGCCGGTCGTCATGCGCCGGTGGTGCACCCGGTTCCGTACCGAACAGTGCTCCCTGAAGAACCCGCCCACCGTCGACTACGGTGGCGCGGGCTATCTCACCCAGCAGATCTACTGCCTCTACGGCCGGGTCGCCGACTGCACGACCAGCAATGTCCGGCATCTCAACGACCTGACCGCCTCCGCCTACTGCACCGTCGTGAACTGCCACGGTGACGGCGACGACGCGGGCGGCAACCCGTTCACCACCCACGGTCAGTACGAGCACGATCTGCTCTTCGACGGCAACTCCGGGCTGATGGACATCGCCAACTCCGGTGCTCAATGGGGTATTTCCGCCAAGCGGATCACCGTGCGCAGACACGTCTGCTCCTGGTTCACCGCCAATACCAAGATCACCGATCTGACGCTCGAAGACATCACGGTGATCGCCCGTCCGACCTTCGACCAGGCGGGCACTCTCACGGTCAACGCCGACGGTGCCCAGGTGCGTGGCTGCACCGCCAGGACCTTCGCCGTGGCCCAGCGCTCCGCCCGCTCCACGCGGCCCACCGTCGTCAGCGACTGCTCGTTCGAGCTGCCCGCGGGCGCCGTCCTCGTCCAGACCCCGGTCACCGCGCAGGTCCACTTCGTGCGCTGCACGTTCAAGGGCGTCGACGGGGTGATCCTGCGCGGCGCCGGCCCCGTCCACTTCACCGACTGCACCGTCATCGGCGCCGAGAACGCGGCCCCGCTCTCCATCGGATCGGCGGACCTGCGGATCGACGGCGGCACATACGACAACACGGGCGTCGAGCTCAGCGCCGTACGCGACCAGCGGATCACCGTCACCGGCGGGACCCGCCTCACCGGCAGCAACAAGGCGAAGGCACTCCTCGGCCGCGCCGCCGGCAACGCAACCCTGACCTGGGACATCTCCTCCCTCGCCAGCGTCACCACCGACTCCGGCACCGCGCACATCCGGATCGCGGAAGGCACCAACCACTACGCGGCGACCGGCAGCCGATTCACCGGCGGAACGCTGCATCTCGCCCCGGGCGCACTGGAGTCCCTGCTCCACACGTCATGCGTGGAGCGGGGCACGAAGCGCACGGCCATGCCGGGGGACAGCAACTCCGTCCGCACGGAAGGCAATCTGACGCTGTGAGCGCCACTCTCCGGACCGCGACCCCGGCCGACGAGCCCGCCCTGGCCGCACTCTGGGGCGAGTGCTTCGTAGCCCCGCACCTCCCCGCCCTGTACGCCCTCGATCCGGACCGGCACCACCGCACCTTCGTGGCGGAGCAGGACGGACGGATCGACGCCGTCGTCGTCTACGTGCCGAGGCAGCTCCGCGACGCGCACGGCGTGCCGCAGCGGGTCGGCGGCCTCGGCAGCGTCGCCACCCGGCCCGAGGCGCGCGGCCAGGGGCTCATCCGTCGGCTGCTCGTCGAGGCGGAACGGACCATGACGGCGGAGCAGTGCGCATGGTCGCTCCTCTTCACCGGAACGCCCGGCGTCTACCGAGGCTCGGGCTGGCAGGAGTTCCCCAGCCCCGTCACCGAGGGCGTGATCGCAGTGGGCGGCCCCCCGGCCGGCGGCCGGTTCCGTATCCGCACCGCCACACCCGCCGACGGCCCGGCCCTGGCCGCACTCCGGGCGGCATACGACGAGCACCGGCCGCTCAGCTCGGTGCGGACCGACGAGGAATGGGCCGTACGCATCCCCGCCTGGTACGGGCCGCTCGACCGCACCCTGGTCGCCGAGGACCCCGACTCCCACAGGATCGTGTCCATGCTCGTCACCCATCACGGCGAACAGGTCCTGGAGGTACGGGAATGCGCGGTCGACCCGCGGGCACCCCAGGCCCTGGGCGACCTGCTGGCGGCGGCCGCCGCGCGCAGCCGTGACACCGGTCCGACCCGCGCGCGCGTCCGGCTCCCCGACACCGCCGAGGTCCGGGCAGCCCTGCCTCGACTGCTCACCGACGCGGTGGCCGGGGAGGAGCACGTGGGCATGGCCCGACCGTTGCTGGCAGACCCGGCGGCGGTACGGGCGACGGTCACCGCGCCCGGAGCCGTCCACTGGTACGGCGACAGTTTCTGAGGACCAGGCGGGGCGCGGTCAGCGGCAAGGAGTGAGCAGACAGCGCCCCACCAGACCGGCCCCGGCGTCCATGCGCTGCCGGAACTCCTCGGCGAGGAGCGGGAGATCACGCAGCCGCCACAGCACCCGGGCCGCGGACCACGCTGCCTCACGGGCCCGCTCCAGGCTCCACGACCCCAGCAGATGGGTGAGCGGATCCGCGACCTCCAGCAGATCGGGCCCCGGCATCAGATCCTCCCGGATCTGCTCCTCCAGCATCACGAGGAGATCACCCACCTGGTCGAACTCGTCCTCCAGCTCCGGCGGAGCGCAGCGCAGCGCCTTGCAGGTGTCCACGACCGCGAGTGCCAGGTCGTGGCCGATGTGCGCGTTGATGCCCGCCAGCGCGAACTGCAGTGGCCGTACGCCGGGATGGCGCCGGTACTGGAACAGCGGGCGCCAGCAGTCGGGCGGCCGCCGCCCGGCCGTCGCCGCGTCGACCGCCGTCAGATAGCGCTCCGCGAACCGCACATCCAGGGCGGCGGCAGCAGCCCGGTCCGGGAACGCGCCACCGGTGATCCGCCGGTCGACGGTCTCGGTGACCGTCAGATAGACCCGGTTGAAGACCGCCACCCCGTCCACCGGCGGCCAGGAGGACCGGAAGTCACGCATCCGCCCGATCACCGAGGTGACATCGGGCGGCGCGGCGACGGGACCGGCCCGGTCCGTGAACTGCTCCGTCTGCTTGAACTGCGCCATGGGGGCAGCGTCCCAGCCGCGGGCCCGCCCCGGCGCCGACCGGCCGCGGGTTCATCGGAACGGGGGAACGACGGCAGAGCCATCGGTGACCCGGAGGCCGGCCCGGCGATGCTCCGGACGGGTCGGTGCGACGGTTCGTTGTCAGGCGGAGGGCACCGGGTCACCGAGTCCCTGTGCGAGCCTGCGCAGATGGGGGCCGTACTCCGGGTCGGCGAGCGCCGCCGCGAACTGGGCGGTGAGATAGGCCAGCGGATTGCCGGTGTCGTACCACTGGCCCTCGATGACCTGCCCGTACACGGCGCGGCTGCCTGCGTAGACGTTGATGGCGTCGGTCAGGTAGACCTCACCCGTGCGGTGCTGGTACCAGCGTTCCGTCTGCCGGCGCAGCTCGTCGATGATGCCGGGAGTCACCACGTATCCACCGATGGCCGCGTACGCCGACGGGGCGTCCTGCGGCTGCGGCTTCTCGACGAGGCCGGTGATGCGCAGGAGCCCGTCGTTCAGGTCCTCCTTGACGACGGGCACGCCGTAACGGTGCGAGTCGGCGGGGCTCATCGGCATGAGCGCGAGTACGGGGCAACTCGTCGCCTCGTACGCCCTGATCAGCTGCTGCGCACGCGGCGTCCCGGCGACGAAGACGTCGTCGGGCCACAGGACCAGCATCGGCTCGTCGCCGAAGTTCCGCGCCGCGTTGAGGACAGGGGTTCCGTTGCCGTACGGGCCGTGCTGGTCGAGGTAGGTGATGTGCCCGAGCCTGGACAGTTGACCGACTTCCTCCACGGCGTCCGCGTATGCGGTCTTGCCGTCGGCGCGGAGCTGGGCGACGAGAGCCGGGTTGGGTCGGAAATGGTCCTGGATCAGCCCTTTGCCGCCCGAGACGACGATGGTGATGTCCGTGATGCCCGAGGCCACGAGTTCTCGCACGGTGTGCTCGATCACCGGCTTGTCACCGACCGGGAGCATCTCCTTCGGCGTCGCCTTGGTGAGCGGGAGGAGACGCGAGCCGAGGCCCGCGGCGGGGATGACTGCCCTCCGGATCGTGGCGGACATGAGTTCCTTTCGGCAGCCCGGTGCGGCACCCCACTCGGTACCACGGCCGACGACGCTATCAGCTGGTCCGAGCGGCCTGTGGGTCCACGATGTGTTGTGGACCCGCGTTTCCCTGATGGCCGGCCGGTCCCTGCCCCGGCATGACCCCGGTGCGGCCGCCCCGGCGGCGCAGCGTCGACTTTCGCCCCGTTCGGGCCGACGGCGCCATACCGGGGGCCGACCGCGGCCCGACCGGACAGGGCCTTACGGCCTGGTGCAGGCCGTAAGGGGTCGGCTCATCCGGATGACCCGCGGAACCTCGGCCGGGCGTGGCTACTGCGTGGGCGGCCTGGTGTCGTCGTACGACGACGTACCGGCGTCCAGCAGGGGCTCCTGGGTCTTCAGATGGGCCGGGGCGAAGGCCCGAAGGACGTGGTAGCCGGTGATCACGACGATGGTGCCGAGGGCGATTCCGCTCAGCTCGAAGTTGTCCGTGATCTTCAGGCTGACCCCGCCGACGCCGATGATGATGCCCGCGGCGGCCGGTACCAGATTCAGCGGGTTGCGGAGGTCGACGTTGCCACTCATCCAGATCTGGGCGCCCAGCAGGCCGATCATTCCGTACAGGATGACGGTGATGCCGCCGAGCACCCCGCCCGGGATCGCGGCGACGACCGCACCGAACTTGGGGCAGAGGCCGAACAGCAGGGCGAAGCAGGCGGCGGCCCAGTACGCGGCGGTGGAGTAGACACGGGTCGCGGCCATGACGCCGATGTTCTCGGAGTACGTGGTGTTGGGCGGGCCGCCCACGGCGGTGGAGAGCATGGAGGCTGCGCCGTCCGCCGCGATGGCGGTGCCGAGCTTGTCGTCGAGCGAGTCACCGGTCATCTCGCCGACGGCCTTGACGTGCCCCGCGTTCTCCGCGATCAGTGCGATCACGACCGGCAGCGCGACCAGGATCGCGGACCACTCGAAGCTCGGGGCATGGAAGGACGGCAGTCCGATCCAGTCGGCCTTCGAGACACCAGACAGGTTGAGCCGCCAGTGGTCGATCGCCTCGGAGCCGCCCGCCGGTGAATGGATCTTGCCGAAGACCCGGTCGAGGACCCAGGAGAGCGCGTAGCCGAAGACCAGGCCGAGGAAGATCGCGATACGCGAGAAGAATCCGCGCAGGCACACGACGGCCATTCCGGTGAACAGCATCACCATCAGGGCGGTCCACTGGTCCTGCGGCCAGTACGTCGACGCGGTGACCGGCGCCAGGTTGAAGCCGATGAGCATGACGACGGCGCCGGTGACCACGGGCGGCATCGCCGCATGGATGATCCGCGCGCCGAACCGCTGCACCGCGAGACCCGCGAGGAAGAGTGCCACGCCGACGACGAAGACCGCCCCGGTGACGACGGCGCTGTCCCCGCCACTGGCCCGGATGGTCGCGGCCACGCCGACGAAGGAGAGCGAGCAGCCCAGATAGCTGGGCACCCGGCCGCGGGTGGCCAGCAGGAAGATGGCCGTCGCGACACCCGACATCATGATCGCGAGGTTCGGATCCAGGCCCATGAGCACGGGAGCGACGAACGACGCGCCGAACATGGCCACCACGTGCTGGGCGCCGAGCCCGAACGTACGGGGCCAGGAGAGCCGCTCGTCGGGACGGACCACGGCCCCCGGTGCGGGGGTCTTTCCGTCGCCGTGCAAGGTCCAGCGCACGCCGAGGCCGCCCATGGTCGCTCCCTGTGTGTCCGTGTGTGGGTCCGTGCGGTGCCCGGTGCCGTTCGTCCGGCCCGGCGCGGTCCGCGGAAAAGATCAGCGCCATGGTAATGCCGGAGCGCCCATTGACTCGTGTCGGGGTTCCCCTGCGCCGACCCCTGGGCCCGGTCCCATCCATGAATCGTGCGCGACGCATTGTCACTCCGAACAGGCGGCCCTACGCTCGCGCGGTCTTGCTCGTGAACATCATTCACATAGCTGGTTCTGTGAGGGGAGTGCTCAATGAGTGGAAGACCCCGTCGGCGTCTCGGCGCCCTGCTCACCCGGTTCCTCGCCCCCGCGACGCGGATGAACCCGCAGCTGGAGACGCCGCCCGACGGCGACCTCTGGGCGCTGCGGCCCGCCGCGGAACAGCTCGACTCGATCGCCGGCTGAACGCACGAGGTGGACGGACCCCACGGTCCTGTCCACCTCGTTCCGTCTGGTCGAACGGTTCAGGCGCGGGGTTCGGCCGCCGCCGTGCCGGGCACGTCGACCCCCTTCGCGGCGACCCGGCGGTCGCCCGCCCGCAACACGCCGGCGCCCAGCACCAGTCCGAATGCCAGCACCGTCACCAGGCCGAACGAGACGATCAGTGAGGTCGCCTCGGCCAGCGAACCGATGGCCGACGGGGCGATGAGCCCCGAGGTGTACGTGATGGTGGCAACGCCCGCGATCGCCTGACTCGGGTTCGGACCACTGCGCCCGGCCGCCGCGAAGGCGAGCGGGACGACGACGGCGACACCGAGGCCGAGCAGCCCGAAGCCGCACATCGCGAGCGCCGAGTTCGGTGACGTCACCACGAGCAGCCCGCCGACCGTCGCCAGCACGCCCCCGACCCGCACGGTCCTGACCGCGCCGAACCGGTCGACGACCTTGTCCCCGGCGATCCGGGCCACCGCCATCGTGAGCGCGAACGCCGTCGTCGATGCGGCCGCGAGTCCCGCGGAACTGTCCATGATGTCCCGGAGGTAGACCGCCGACCAGTCGAGGCTGGCACCCTCGGCGAACACCGCGCAGAAGCCCACCGCGCCGATGATCAGCGCCGATCTGGGCGGCAGCGTGAACCGCGGCGGCGGCTCCTCGTCCGGTTCGCTGCGCAGATCCAGCACGCCCTGACAGGCGATCAGGCCCAGCACGGTGAGCGCGAGGGCGGCGACGGTGTGGTGCAGCCGGGCGTCGGCGCCCAGGTGCGCGGCCACTGTGCCCGCCGCCGAACCGATCAGGGCGCCCACGCTCCACATTCCGTGCAGCCCGGACATGATCGACCTGTCGAGACGGTTCTCCACTTCGACACCGAGGGCGTTCATCGCCACGTCCGACATGCCGGCCGATGCCCCGTACACGAACAGCGCCGCGCACAGCGTCAGCAGGTTCGGCGCCAGTGCGGGCAGGACCAGTGCCAGCGTCCACAGCGCGAGCAGCCCGCGCAGCGCCGTCCTGGCGCCGAGACGATGACTGATCGCACCGGCCAACGGCATGGCGAGCGAGGCGCCGATCGCCGGGAACGCCAGAGCGAGACCGAGCTGGCCCGCGCTGACCCCGGCGTGGTCCTGGATCCAGGGCACGCGGGTGGCGAAGCTGCCGGTCACGGCGCCGTGCACGGTGAAGACCGCGGCGACGGCGAACCTGGCCCGCCGCACCTGCTCCATCCCGAAGACCGTCTCTGTGGAATCCGTCGTCATGCTGCCGTTCCCTCCCCTGGGAATTCTCTGCCGCCGGTGACCCCGGCGCCCCTCTCCACGGTGCGGCCAGTAAACTATCAGGAACCCTGCCTGATAAATAGGCCACGACGTTCATTCCCGTGCGGCAGTGATCTGGAAGGATCTCGGCATGCCCGCATCACCGAGCACCGCCCGGGCCATCAACGACCGGCTCGCCCTGCGACTGCTCCAGCAGGACGGCCCGCTGACGGCCAGCCAGCTCAAGACCCTGACCGGACTCTCCCGCCCCACCGTCGCCGATCTGGTGGAGCGGCTGCAGGGCGCCGGGCTGATCCGGGTCGTCGGCGAGAGCGGCGCCGCACGCCGCGGCCCCAATGCCCGGCTGTACGGAATCGTCGCCGACCGGGCCCACCTTGCCGCGCTCGATGTACGGACCGACAGCGTCGCCGTCGTCGTCGCCGATCTCCTCGGCGTCACGCTCGCCGAGGCCACCCTGCCGATCGGCAGTGACACCGGAACCCATGCCGCCGCCGAGCAGGCCGCGGCGCTGCTGGAACGCACCGCGCGCGAGGCGGGCGCCGCACCGCTGCACAGCGTCGGCATCGGGGCCCCCGGCCTGATCGACCCGGTCACCGGCGAGCTCCGCGACACCACCGGACTGCCCGCCTGGCACCGTCGCCTGGTCCGGGTGCTGCAGCAGCGGCTGCCGGCGACCGTGCTCGTCGAGAACGAGACCAACCTCGCCGCCGTCGCCGAGCACCGCGCCGGAGCGGCTCGCGGCCGTGACACCTTCGTCCTGCTCTGGCTCGGCCACGGCATCGGCGCCGCCGTCATGCTGGACGGCAAGCTGCGCCGCGGGGCCTCCGGCGGCGCGGGCGAGATCGGCTTCCTGCCCGTGCCGGGCGCGACGGGAGTGCCCTCCGCGGCCAACTGCGACGGAGGGTTCCACTCCCTGGTCGGCTCCGCGGCGGTCTGCGAACTGGCCCGGGGGTACGGCATCGACGCACGTACGCGGCCGGGCTCCGGGGAACAGGAACCCGCCGCCGCGTCCGCCGTACGGGCGGCTCTGGCGGGGGAGGGGGAGAGCGAGGCGTTCCTCGGCGCGCTCGCGGACCGTCTCGCGGTGGGTGCCGCCGCCGTCGCCTCGGTCATCGACCCAGGCTGTGTGGTCCTCGCGGGCGAGGTCGGTCATGCGGGTGGTGACGCGCTGGCGGCCCGGGTCGAGGAACGGCTGGCCGCGATGTCCCCGCTGCGCACGGAGGTCAGGGCAGGCGTGCTCGGCGGCTCCGCGGTACTGCGCGGCGCGCTGCTCGCCGCCCGCGAGGCAGCTCAGGACGAGCTGTTCACCGCGGGCGGCTGACCCGGGCCACGAGGCCGTACGCGACGGGGCTTCCCCCCGGGCGGCCGGGGCGCTCGGCACGCGTGCCCCAGGGTCTCCTCGGCCAGGGCGGCCGGAGCGAACCGCCCTCTGCGAACGAGGTTCAGGCAGCGCACACGGCTACGGCCAACTCGACTGTTGTTCAGGCGACTTCGTCAGACGGGAGAGTTCGCTGCTCCCTGCACACCATGACGAAATCCCACCGACACCATGGTCTTCACGTTCGGGTACTTCTTCTTGAACTTGTTGAGCAGGTTGAAATGGCCCTTGCAGGGGAGTTCCGGGTCCGTTTCGGCGCCCGCGACGCCGGGCCAGGTCATGCCGGTGGAGGCATTGTCCGGCCCGTCGGCCCCGACGGAGATCTTGTTGTTGCCGTCGACGTGCGCGAACGCGTAATTCAGATGGGTGACTTTGTCCCAGGGGGTGTCGGACGCGAGATAGGCGGGCTTTCCGTCCTTCCCGGTCCGCCAGTTGGTGAAGTATCCGATGACCCGCCGCTGGTGGTCGGCGCCCATCTTCTCGCGCCCGTCGCTGTCGTAGACGGAGCAGTAGGGGACCGGGACGCCGGGGGTCTCGTAGAGCCCGTCGGGGCGACAGGACTCCTGGTCGGCGGCGGCCGACGGGGTGGCGGCGAGCGAGCCCATGAGCAGTCCGGCGACGGCTACGCCGACTGCGAGCAGGGTGGCTCTCGCACGAGTGGGGGACAGCACGTGTCGTTCCTCCTGGGGAGGTCGGCAGAACACAACTGGCAAGGGAGTGGGTCGTGTTGGGCCACGGGCGTGCGCACACCGCGGGGCCGTTCCTCGGAGGTGACGCAGAGATTAAGAGGACTAGACCATTGAGTCAATAGGTCTGGACCATTGCCCATGAGGTGTCCGGATGCGACCCCGCCCGAAGGGCTCCCCGATCCTGCCTGTGAGCCACTCCACAGGCACTCACCCGCATGGCCCATGGGCGGGCGTGGCACACTGATCGTGTACCAGTAGCAGCGCACTCCGGGGTCGGTGCAATTCCGAACCGGCGGTTATAGTCCGCGACCCGTCCGCATCCAGCGGCCGGTTGACCAGGTGGGATTCCTGGACCGACGGTTAAAGTCCGGATGGGAGGCAGTGCGCGGCGGTCCATCACAGGTACGCCGCCGTCGGCGGACGCGTGTCCGGGATCCCCCGGAACACCTGCGTCCGTGTCTTCGGTTTCGGCGTCCCCTGTTGCGTTCCGCTTCATCTGTCGTCATCGACAGGCCCCGGAGTCCGTGCCCGAAGAGGCAGGAGGACCCGGTGGACACCGCAGCCGACACCACCGCCATGCGCCGAGCGATCGCGCTCGCCGCCCGCGGACTCGGCTCCACCAGCCCCAATCCGGTCGTCGGATGCGTGATCCTCGACGCCGAAGGACAGCCGGCCGGTGAAGGCTTCCACCAGCGCGCCGGCGGGCCGCACGCCGAGATCCACGCCCTGCGCGAAGCAGGCGAGAAGGCCCGCGGCGGCACCGCCTACGTCACCCTCGAACCGTGCAACCACACCGGTCGCACCGGCCCCTGCGCCCAGGCGCTGATCGAGGCCGGCGTCAGCCGTGTCGTGTACGCGGTCGCCGACCCGAATTCGCAGGCCACCGGGGGTGCGGACACCCTCCGTGCCGCCGGGGTCACCGTGGAGCAGGGACTGCTCGGCGGACTCGCCGAGGCGGGCAACACCGCCTGGCTGACCTCGGTGCGGCTCGGGCGTCCGTACGTGCTGTGGAAGTACGCGGCGACCCTCGACGGCCGGATCGCGGCCGCCGACGCCACCAGCCGCTGGATCACCTCCGCGGAGTCCCGCGCCGATGTCCACCGGTTGCGCGCCGAGGCCGACGCCGTCGTGGTCGGATCCGGCACCGCCCGCACGGACGACCCCCAGCTCGGTGTACGTGGCATCGAAGGTGCCGTGCAGCCGCTCCGGGTCGTGGTCGACACCGATGCCACCGCCGTACGGCCCGGCGCCCGTGTCCTCGACGCCACGGCGCCCACCCTGATCGCGGTCGCCGACGACGCCGACACCGGCCGTCTTCCCGAGGGAACCGTCCTGCGGCTGCCGCGCGCCGCCACCGGCCGCGGCCTGGACATCCCCGCCCTGCTCGCCGCCCTGCACGGGCGCGGCGTCCGCTCCGTACTCCTCGAAGGCGGCCCGACCCTGGCCGGGGCCTTCGTCGCGGCGGGAACGGTCGACAAGGTCGTCGGCTACCTCGCCCCCGTACTCCTCGGCGCGGGCCCCGCAGCCCTCGCCGACGCCGGAATCTCCACCATCGCCCAGGCGTTGCGCCTCGATGTGACCGAGACCGTACGCATCGGCCCCGATCTGCGCATCACCGCCGTCCCCGGCCCTGACCGGAAGGGAAACTGAGTGTTCACCGGAATTGTCGAAGAACTGGGTGAGGTCACCGCCGTCGAGAAGCTCGACGACGCCTCCCGATTCCGCCTGCGCGGTCCCGTCGTCACCGAAGGCGCGAAGCACGGCGACTCCATCGCCGTCAACGGCGTCTGCCTCACCGTCGTCGACCTCGGCGACGGTGAATTCACCGCCGATGTGATGGCGGAGACCCTGAACCGGTCCAGCCTCGGCGCTCTGGACACCGGCTCCCGGGTCAACCTGGAGCGCCCCATGGCGCTCGGCGGCAGGCTCGGCGGACACATCGTCCAGGGACACGTCGACGGCACGGGCCGCATCGTGGAGCGCAAGCTCTCCGAGAACTGGGAGATCGTGAAGATCTCCCTCCCGGCGGAGCTGACCCGCTACGTGGTGGAGAAGGGATCGATCACCGTCGACGGCGTGAGCCTGACCGTCGTCGACGCCGGACCCGACTACTTCACCATCAGCCTCATCCCCACCACCCTCGCCCTGACCACGCTCGGCATCAAGGAGCCCGGCGACCCGGTCAACCTCGAAGTGGACGTCATCGCGAAGTACGTCGAGCGGCTGCTCGGCGACCGGGACCGGGAGGACACGAAGTGAGCGCGGTCGACTGGCTCAACTCGGAGGCCTTCGCCCTGTTCGGCCAGCACATCAAGTGGTCCGACATGATCGGCAACACGGTCGGTCTGGTCGCCCTCGCGCTCGGCTGGCGGCGTTCCATATGGACCTGGCCCGCCCAGTTGCTCTCCGGTGTGATCCTCCTGGTCGCCTTCGCCTCCGCGCACCTTTCGGGCAGCGCGGGCAAGCAGCTGGTGGTCATCGCCGTGGCCGGGTGGGGCTGGTGGTCATGGAACCGCGGCAGGCAGCAGGCCCAGGACGGCTCCATCGCCGTACGGTTCGCCACCTGGCGCGAGCGTTCCTACCTGGTCGGCGGCGCGGCCCTCGGCACGCTCGCCGTCGGCGGCCTGTTCACCGCGTTCCCGACACTGTCGTGGGACCCGTGGCCCGACGCGTACATCTTCGTCGGCACGGTCGTCGCGATGTACGCCCAGGCGCGCGGCATGGTCGAGTTCTGGTTCGCCTGGCTCCTGGTCGACCTGGTCGGCGTGCCACTGAACTTCGCCAACGGCTTCGCCTTCTCCGGCTTCGTCTACGTCATTTACGGCGCCCTCGTCCTGTGGGGCATGCGCGACTGGTGGCTGCGTACGCGGACACCCGCTCTGGAAGGAGCCACGGCATGACTGCCCAGCCCACCTGGTTGCACCGGGAAGACCACAGCATGGCCGAGGACCTGTCCCTCGACCCCGTCGAGCAGGCGATCCGCGACATCGCCGCCGGCCGCCCCGTCGTCGTCGTCGACGACGAGGACCGGGAGAACGAGGGCGACCTCGTCATCGCCGCGGAGAAGGCCACCCCCGAGATCGTCGCCTTCATGATGAGCGAGTGCCGCGGCCTGATCTGCGCACCCATGGAGAACGACGAGCTGGAGCGGCTCGACCTGCCGCAGATGGTCGCCCACAACACCGAGTCGATGCGTACGGCGTTCACCGTCTCGGTCGACGCCTCCGCGGCGCACGGTGTCACCACCGGCATCTCCGCCGCCGACCGGGCCACCACGCTCCGGATGCTGGCGGGCGGCCTGGCCGGTCCCGGCGACTTCGTGCGCCCCGGCCACATCTTCCCGCTCCGGGCAAGGGCCGGCGGTGTCCTGGTCCGCAACGGCCACACCGAGGCCGCCGTCGACCTGGCCCGGCTCGCAGGGCTCCGCCCCGCCGGAGCGATCGTCGAGATCGCGGGCGAGGACGGCGTCATGCTGCGGCTGCCGGAGCTGGTCCCGTTCGCCCGCAAACACGGCCTCACGATCATCTCGATCGAGGACCTCATCGCGTACCGCCGCTCCGCCGAGCCGACCGTCCGACGCGAGGCCGAGGTCCGGCTGCCGACGTCGTTCGGCGAGTTCACCGCGTACGGCTACCGCTCCACCGTCGACGGCGTCGAGCACGTCGCGCTCGTCCACGGGGACCTCGGCGACGGCGACGACATCCTCGTCCGGGTTCACTCCGAGTGCCTGACCGGCGACATCTTCCAGTCCCAGCGCTGCGACTGCGGCCCCCAGTTGCACGCCTCCATGCAACGCATCACCGAAGAGGGCCGCGGCGTCGTCGTCTATCTGCGCGGCCACGAGGGCCGCGGGATCGGCCTGCTCTCCAAGCTGCGCGCGTACGAACTCCAGGAGCGCGGCGTCGACACCCTCGACGCCAACCTGGAGCTCGGCCTGCCCGCCGACGCCCGGGACTACGCGGCAGGCGCCCAGATCCTCAAGGACCTCGGCGTCCACGGCGTCCGGCTGATGACGAACAACCCCGACAAGACCGCCGCGCTTCTGCGGCACGGCCTCGCGATCACCGGACGCGAGCCGATGCCCGTCCAGGCCGGCGAGCACAACCTGCGGTACCTGCGCACCAAGCGGGACCGCATGGGACACGACCTGCCCTGGCTCGACACCGCCTCGGTGTCGACCTGCGGCAACCAGTAACGAGCACGGAAACGAGCGGTAGGAGAGACATGAGCGGCAAGGGCGCACCCGAACTGTCCGTACGCAACTGCGGTGACCTGCGAGTGGCGGTGATCGCCGCCCAGTGGCACGAGAAGGTCATGGGCGGCCTCGTCGACGGCGCGCTGCGCGCCCTGCACGAGCTCGGCATCGACGAACCGACCCTGCTCCGGGTCCCCGGCAGCTTCGAACTCCCGGTCGTCGCCAAGGTCCTCGCCGGCCGCGGCTACGACGCGATCGTCGCCCTCGGCGTGATCATCCGCGGCGGCACCCCCCACTTCGAGTACGTGTCCCACGGCGTCACCAACGGGCTCACCCAGGTCGCCGTCGACACGGGTGTCCCGGTCGGCTTCGGCGTACTGACCTGTGACACCGAGGAGCAGGCGCTCGACCGGGCCGGACTCGAAGGTTCCAACGAGGACAAGGGGCACGAAGCGGTCACTGCGGCCGTCGCCACCGCCGCCACGCTTCGCACCGTCAGCGAGCCCTGGCGCTGAACGGGGCTCCGGGACCCCGTACGCTAAGGACCATCATGGCGAACAAAACCTTCGAAGAGCTCTTCGCCGAGCTGCAGCTCAAGGCCGCCAACGGCGACCCGTCCACCTCCCGCACCGCCGAGCTGGTGGACAAGGGCGTCCATGCCATCGGCAAGAAGGTCGTCGAGGAGGCCGCCGAAGTCTGGATGGCCGCCGAGCACGAGAGCAAGGACGCCGCCGCCGAGGAGATCTCCCAGCTGCTGTACCACGTCCAGGTGATGATGGTCGCCCGCGGAATCTCTCTCGACGACGTCTACGCCCACCTCTGAGCACACTTCCGCACTCCGCACGTCACGTCCGTAGAAATCCCCTTCGCACAAAGGAAACCTGACCTCATGCTGCGCATCGCCGTCCCCAACAAGGGTTCTCTCTCCGGGCCTGCGATGGCGATGCTCCATGAGGCCGGTTACCAGCAGCGCAAGGAGTCCAAGGAACTCGTCCTCGTCGACCCCGAGAACGAGGTCGAGTTCTTCTACCTGCGCCCGCGCGACATCGCGATCTACGTCAGCTCCGGCCGTCTCGACATCGGCATCACCGGCCGCGATCTGCTGCTGGACTCCGGCGCGCAGTCCGAGGAGATCCTGCAGCTCGGCTTCGCCCGTTCCACCTTCCGCTACGCCACCAAGCCCGGCACGGCCGCAGGGCCGCAGGACTTCGACGGCATGACGATCGCCACCTCCTACGAGGGCATCGTGGCCAAGCACCTCGCCGACGTCGGCGTCACCGCCTCCGTCGTCCACCTCGACGGCGCGGTCGAGACCGCCATCGAGCTCGGTGTCGCCCAGGTCATCGCCGATGTGGTGGAGACCGGCACCAGCCTGCGCAACGCGGGACTCGAAGTGATCGGCGAGCCGATCATGACGTCGGAAGCCGTCGTCATCCGCCGGACGGGTGCCTCCGAGGACGACCCCAAGGTGCAGCAGTTCCTCCGCCGCCTCCAGGGCGTCCTGGTCGCCCGCAGCTACGTGATGATGGACTACGACTGCCGCGTCGAGCACCTGGAGCGTGCCGTGGCCCTCACCCCGGGCCTCGAGTCGCCGACCATCTCCCCGCTGCACCACGAAGGCTGGGTCGCCGTGCGCTCCATGGTCGCCGCCAAGGAGGCCCAGCGGATCATGGACGACCTGTACGAACTCGGCGCCCGCGCCATTCTCACCACGGCCATCCACGCCTGCCGCCTCTGACGGCCGGACCGCCAGCGATCACCCCCGGAAGACAGAAGAACACCATGTCCGCCCCCGCGCCCCGGCCCGAACTTCCCACCCTCCCGGTCACCTTCCGGCCGACCCGTACCCGGGTGGTCCTGCTGACCGTGGGAGCGGCGATGTTCGTCGTCATCACCGTCATCGCGATGAGCCTGGACCAGCTCAGCCCGGGGGAGCGGGTCAGCTTCATCTTCACCGCGCTGCTCTTCTTCGCCGTCCTGGCTCTGCTCAGCCGCCCCAAGGTCGTCGCCGACGAGCACGGGGTGACCGTGGTCAATCTCACCCGCACCCGACGGCTGTCCTGGGCGGAGATCCTCCGCGTCAACCTGCGCGTCGGCGACCCGTGGGTCTTTCTCGACCTCAGCGACGGGACCAGCATGCCCGCCCTGGGCATCCAGCCCGGAATCGCCAAGCAACAGGCCATTCGCGACGCCCGTACGCTCCGCGCACTCGCCGAGAACCACGGCACCTGTACGGAGAACGGCTGAGCCCCCTGCCCCGCACGGCCACTTCTTGATTACTCTGGAGGGCGGTGGCGCCCTGTGCGCCCCGCCCCGCACCAGAGGCCCCAAGGCCGGCGGGGCTTTCCTGCGACCCAAGGAGTGACTCCCTCCAGCAATGGACGGATCGTCCGGTAGTACCTGCGCCGCCCCTTCCCAGGAGGCGGCGGTATGACCATCCCCCTGCTGCTCCTGAGTGCGGCATTCCTTCTCATTCTCGCCAACGGATTCTTCGTGGCGGCCGAATTCGGGCTCGTCACGGTGGAACGGCCGGACGCCGAGCGCGCCGCCGCCGAGGGCGACCGGCGGGCCCGTACCGTCGTCGACGCCCTGCGCGAGCTCTCCTTCCAGCTCTCCGGCACCCAGCTGGGCATCACCATCACCTCACTGGTCGTCGGCATGCTCGCCGAACCGGCCCTCGCCCAGTTGCTCGCCGGACCCCTCACCGCGACCGGCCTCCCCGACGGGGCGGTGCCGGGCGCCAGCGTGGTGATCGGGATGCTCGTCGCCTCCGCCGTCCAGATGGTGATCGGCGAGCTCGTACCGAAGAACTGGGCGGTCTCCAGGCCGCTCCAGGTCGCCCGGTTCGTGGCCGGCCCCCAGCACCGCTTCGCCGGTGCTCTGCGGCCGGTGATCACGCTGCTCAACACCGTCGCCAACCGGCTGGTCCGTCTGCTGGGCGTCGAACCCACCGATGAGCTGGCTTCCGCCCGCACCCCCGGTGAACTGGTCTCCCTGGCCCGGCACTCCGCCGAGGCGGGCACCCTCGAACAGGACACCGCCGATCTCTTCGTGCGGACCCTGTCGCTCGCCGGACTCACCGCGCAGCACGTCATGACCCCGCGCGTGAAGGTCAGCGCCCTGCAGTCGACCGCCACCGCGGCGGACGTCCTCAACCTCACCCGCGCCACCGGCCTCTCCCGTTTCCCGGTCTACCGGGACCGGATCGACGAGGTCGTCGGCATGATCCACCTCAAGGACGCGCTCGCCGTGCCCGCCCAGGAACGCCTGCGCACCACCGCGGGCCGGATCGCCGTACCGCCCCTCCTCGTACCCGAGACACTCCCGGTCGAACAGCTGCTCCAGCGCCTGCGCAAGGAGCAGCCGATCGCCGTCGTGGTCGACGAGTACGGGGGCACCGCCGGGGTCGTCACCCTGGAGGACATCATCGAGGAGCTGGTCGGCGAGGTCAGGGACGAGCACGACGCGGAAGGCGCCGACCGGCCCGAACTGGTCGCCGCCGCCCCCGAGGACGGCCGTCCCGCCTGGGACGCCGAAGGCAGCTGCCGGGTCCTCACCCTGCGCCGGATAGGCCTCGACGTTCCGGAAGGACCGTACGAGACGGTGGCCGGACTGGTCGCCGATCTGCTCGGGCGGATCCCCGCCCCGGGCGACCGGGCCGAGCTGCCGGGCTGGCGGCTCTCGGTCCGCCAGGTCGGTCACTACCGCGCGGAGCAGGTCCGCTTCGTACGCATCGCCGATCCGGCCGAACCGGTCGATGAGCCCTCGGCCGCCCGTGGTGTCCTGGAGGCCGCACGATGAGCGTGGTCCAGTTGCTCTTCGCCGGGCTCCTCGTCCTGGCGAACGGCTTCTTCGTCGGTGCCGAGTTCGCACTCGTCTCCGTACGTCGCAGCCAGGTCGAACCACTCGCGGCGGCCGGGTCCGGCAGGGCCCGCCAAGTGCTGTACGGCCTGGAGAACCTGCCGCAGATGATGGCAGCCGCCCAGTTCGGCATCACTGTCTGCTCCCTGACCCTCGGAGCCGTCGCCGAACCGACCGTCGCCCACCTGCTGGAGCCGGTCTTCCAAGCGGTTCACATCCCCGAGGGGCTCATTCACCCGCTCGGCTATGTGCTGGCGCTCGTCCTCGTGGTCTTTCTCCACCTCGTCATCGGCGAAATGGTCCCGAAGAACCTGGCGATGGCAGCCCCGGAGAAGACATCACTGTGGCTCAGCCCGGCCCTGGTCGGCTTCGCCCGGCTGTGCCGCCCGGTCACCACGGCGCTGGGCGCCTGCGCCCGGCTGGTGCTGCGGCTCTTCCGCGTCGAACCCAAGGACGAGGTCGAGGCCGTCTTCACCAGCGAGCAGCTCAACCGGCTCGTCGAGGACTCCGGCCAGGCCGGGCTGCTGGAACCGGAGGCGCAGGAGCGGCTGGAGGACGCCCTGGAGCTGGGCAGCAGGCCGGTCACCGATGTGCTGCTCGCCAGGGCAGCTCTGGTGACGGTGGACCCGTCGGTCACCCCGCGCAGGATCGAGGAGCTGACCGTACGGACCGGCTACTCACGTTTCCCCGTCTGCGCGGAGGGCGGCGGCCCGTTCATGGGCTATCTGCACGTCAAGGACGTCCTCGACCTGGAGGACGGCGAACGGGCGGTCCCGCAGCGCATCTGGCGCCCGATGGCGACACTGCGCGCGGAACTGCCCCTGGACGATGCCCTGACGGTGATGCGCCGCGCCGCCACCCATCTGGCCCAGGTCGCCGATGCATCGGGCCGGATCCTCGGCCTGGTCGCGATGGAGGACGTCCTGGAAATGCTGGTGGGCGAGGTGCGCGACCCTGCGCACCGGGTCTCGATACCCCGCCGGACGGTGGACGTGACGTCGGCAGCCCCGGTCCCGGACGAACTGCAACCGCTGGCAACCGCATCGGGCCCGTCGGCCTTCTCGAGCCTGTCCGGCGATTGAGAACGGTCGTGCCAGGTCTCCTCGCCGGACGGGCGCTCAGTGCAGCCCGTCCGGCGAGCGGGGACAAACCGCCCACCGGGTGACGCCCGTCACGATGACACCGCCGACCCGGCCGACGAGGTTACAGCGGCGGAGGCTCCTGCTGCCCCCGGTCGACCGGCCCCCGGCCGGACAGCACCTCTCCGTACGCCTGCATCAGATCCGGCAGTCGCAGCGTCGCCAGATCGTCGCGGGTGGGCACCGTCGCGTACCCGGAGAGCCGCAGGTCCCGGTACGCGCAGCTCTTCTCGTACAGCGTGCGCAGGAACCGTCCGTTGCCCAGCTCGTCGATCCAGCCCTGGTCGACGACATGGCCGCTGATCGAGCGCAGTTCCTCCAGGGACTCCTCGTCCCACACGTCGTCGTTGTCGGCGGCCAGTACCTCGCCGATCGAGGTGAGTTCCAGCGGCCGGTAGCTGGGGAAGTCCACCCGGGTGGTGAACCGGGAGGAGAGCCCGGGGTTGGTGGCCAGCAGCCGGTTCATGCCTTCGGGGTAGCCCGCGAGGATGACGACGAGATGGTCCCGGTTGTCCTCGGCCCGCTTGAGGAGGACCTGCAGCGCCTCGTCCCCGTACGCGTCGCCCTTGCTGTAGCCGGAGTTGGAGAGGCTGTACGCCTCGTCGACGAACAGCACCCCACCCAGCGCCGAGTCGATCAGCTCATTGGCCTTGACCGCTGTCTGCCCGAGGAACTCACCGACCAGATCGGAGCGTTGGGCCTCGATGAGATGGTCCCCGCCGAGCAGCCCCAGCGCGTAGAAGACCCGGCCCAGGATGCGGGCCACTGTGGTCTTCCCGGTGCCCGAGGGGCCGGAGAAGACGAAGTGGCGCTTCGGGGGCTGGACCGGAAGTCCCTGGCCGGCCCGCAGCCGCGCCATGTTCAGCTGCGCGGACAACGCCTTGACCTGGCGCTTGACCGGTTCGAGGCCGACCATCCGCTCCAGCTCCGCCAGCGCCGCGGCGAGCAGCACCGGATCGCTGGGCCCCGCCGGGAAAGCCTGCGACGACTGTCCGGGCACGGCGGTCTTCTCCCGTGCTCCGTCCGTCCGAGGAGGCACACCGACGCCCGGCAGGTTCTGCGGATCGCCGCCGGGCCGCAGTTCCCGCCCGCCCACCGGATCGGTGCCGAGCAGCGAGTCCCCGTCCGGCAGCGCCTCCGCGGACGTGGAGTCGGCACCGAATCCGGTCAGCGACACGGACGCGAGACCGGCCGCCTCGTCGGCCCCTTCGAGCCCGTCGTAGTCCGCGATCGCGGCGAGCCGCGCCGAGGTGTCCATGAACGCCGGATCGATCCGGTGCACTGCTCTGTAGAGCGGCAGGGCGGCCGCGCTGCGCCCGGTTCCCTCGTGTGCGCGGGCCAGCCAGTAGCGCAGCTCCTTGCGTTGCGGCTGTTCGCTGCGGCAGCGCATCAGTGCGGTGGAGAGCAGTGGCTCGGCCTGCCCGTACATCTCCAGCCGCACCCGCGCCATTCCGCCGAAGAGCCCCGCCTCGATGCCGAGCAGCGGATCGTCGACGAGCTGTTCGGTGTGGCGGACGAGCTGTTCCCAGTCCTTGACCAGATACGAGCGGCAGGCGTGCAGGAACCGCACCTGCGGGTCCGCGTCCACGGGTGGTAGTCCGGCCAGCGCCCGGTCCAGCTCCGGGACATGGCGTCCGTCCAGCCAGTGCGAGGCGTGCGCGAGCAGCAGATCACGCGGGCTCTCCAGTACGGGCTGTACCCACCAGCCCAGCCAGTACCAGGAGTTGAGCGTGCGTCGATGACGGGTGCGCTGTTCGCCGAAGCGCTCGCGGTGGCGGTACATCCGCAGCAGCGCGGTCGTCGTGTCGATCCGCAGGGCGTGGAGGCCGAGCCAGCCGTCCGCCATGCCGGGATCCAGCCGCACCGCCGTTCTGAACTCCTCCTCGGCCTGCGGGTAGGCGCCCATCGTGTAGGCGTCCACGCCGCGCAGCCAGGCGAGGTCGGCCGGGGCCTGTGCGCCCTGCGTGCCGATGTCCATCAGGTCCCCCACAAGCCGTGCCCCCAGGTTGTCCCGCCGCACGACCCGCCCGTCCAGGCGCGCTGAACCGCACTGCTGTGGACGGGAATTGACCGCACCGAGAGGCATCGTACCTGCGCAGGTAGTGCGCGACTAAGAGCACCGCAAGCAGGACGAGGGCCGTTACCGAGGGTAAGCGGAATCCGGTGAACAACCATGCGAAGGAGGGTGCGGAGGCAGAACGAAGCCCCCGATCACGGGGGAACAACCGGGGGCTTCGCGTCTGTGGGGGCTCCGAAAAGCCGCACATTGAGAACGTAAGACCTGTACCGTCCCCGGGTCAAGCGGAGTTGGGGCACTTCCGGGCCGTTTTCCGACTGGTCAGTACGTCGCGCACGGAGGTTCACGGTGGGTGACGGAATGGTTCGCTCCTGCTGTCGTACGAGGCCCCTCCAGCCACTCGTACCCCACAGGCAACTGGCGTACCAGAGCATCCGCGTACGGGCGCGACGGATCGGCGGCGAAATGTTGTTCCTCGGCCACGGTCCACCCGTCCCAGAAGGCCGAAAGTGCCGGCCCGTCCCGCCGTCGGCCCCGCTGCCAGGACGCCAGGGGGTCGAGCTCCATCCACCACAGCCGTGCGAGATGCGGGCGCAGGGCCCGGCGGCCGGCGCCCACTCCCTCGATCAGTACCACCGGCGCCGGTTCCAGCGTCTGCGGTGGGCCGAAGCGCCGGGCTGTCCAGTCGTACGGCGCGTAGTGCGCCGTCTCCCCGCGCGACAGCGGGCCGATCACCTGGTCCCGGAGCCGGTCCGTCCAGCCGAACAGCTCCTCGTGGGTGGCCAGGTCGTCCAGATGCAGCACGGGTGCGTCCTTGAGCACCACCGAGAGGCGGGAGGCGAGAGTGCTCTTGCCCGATCCCGCATGACCGTCGACGGCGATCAGCCGCACGGGGCCGCAGGACGGCGGCAGGGCGATCAGCCCTGAGGCGAGGCGTGCGAGGTCGTGCATGCGGACCAGCGTACGAGGCGAAGCGAAGCAACCGCAGGTCACGCCAGTGGACCAGACCAATATTTGTTCCGCGACGCGAGGCGAATCGCTGGCCCAATCCGGCTGCGAACCGCAATAGTTGGCGCACTGTCGTGCACCCGCAGCCCCATTCCGCTTACGACCGGGGGTCTCGCCCATGAACAGACCGACTTCACGCAGAACCGTGCTGACCGCCGCGCTCGCCGTGGCCGCCGGCGCCGGCGCGGCGGCGTCCGCAGGCTCCGCGGCCGCCGCGCCCCCGCTCGCCCCGCCCCGAGCGCCCTCGGCTGCCGCATCCCTGGTGGACAACCGTTCCTGGAGTACGTACACGGACTGGCGCAGCGGTTCCGGCGCCGGGACGCGCCCCGTCGCGGGCCGACGGCCCGGACTGGTGATCGGCACCCCGCAGGGGCGTACCGACTACACCGACCCGCACACCGGGAGGACGGCGGCCTGGGAGTACGCGACCTGGACCTCGCCGCGCCACTGCTCGTCGGTCCCGGCGACCGAGGTGATCGCGTCCTGGAACGCGGACGCCCCGGCCGGCACCTGGATCCAGATCGAGCTGTGCGGCAGCTACTCGGACGACACCGAGACGCCCTGGTACGTGATGGGCCGCTGGGCGGCGGGCGACGGCGACATCCGCCGTACCTCCGTCGACGACCAGACCGACGGCAAGAGCTCGATCTGGACGGACACCTTCTCGGTGGACGACGCGGCGAGCGGGCTGCGGCTGGTCTCCTACCGGCTGCGGCTCACCCTCTACCGGACCCCGGGCAGTCGCCTCACGCCGACCGTGTGGCGGCTCGGTGCGATGGCCTCGGACATCCCCGACCGGTTCACCGTGGAGCCCAGCACGCCCGGCCTCGCCCGCGAGCTGCCGGTGCCTCGCTACTCGCAGAATGTGCACGTCGGCCAGTACCCGGAGTACGACAACGGCGGTGAGGCGTGGTGCAGCCCCACCTCCTCACAGATGATCATCGAGTACTGGGGGCGCACGCCCACCACCGAGGATCTCGCCTGGGTGAAGCCGGGCCTCGAGGACCCACAGGTCTGCCACGCGGCCCGCTTCACGTACGACTACCAGTACGAGGGCTGCGGCAACTGGCCGTTCAACGCCGCCTATGCCGCCACGTACGACGACATGAGCGCAGTGGTGACCCGGCTGAGTTCGCTGACGGACCTGGAGACGCTGATCCGGGCCGGCATCCCGGCCATAACGTCGCAGTCGTTCCTCAAGACGGAGCTGACCGGGTCCGGGTACGGGACCTCCGGCCATCTCATGACCGTGATCGGGTTCACGGCGGAGGGCGACGTGATCGCCAACGACCCCGCCTCGCCGAGCAACGAGGCCGTCCGCCGGATCTACAAGCGCCACGAGTGGGAGACGATCTGGCTCCGCACCAAGCGCTACAACGCGAGCGGCAAAGTGGTGTCGGGCACAGGCGGCGTCTGCTACCTGTACTTCCCGGCGCACCCGACCCCAGCTCAGAAGCGGGCTCTGGCCGCTGTCGGGGTCGCCTGAAACGCCCGGCGCACCTCGGGGCAGTGACCGATGTCTCTACCCCGGAGGCCCGTTCCGCTGGCACTGTGGTCGGGTCACCGGGGGGACGTTCACTGCCAGCCGACCGAGTGGGATGCCATGACCGCGACCGCCGCCGCAACCACCACTGCCCGCCGCCGTGCACGGACCGGAGGTCCCGAGGACCGGTCCGGGCTGGTGGAGAACCTCCTGGGCTGGACGCTCGTCGTCGTCATCGCCATGTTCTTCACCCAACTCGGCCTCATGTGACCGTGGTGCGCCCGGCGCACACGGAAGGGCGGGGAGCCTGCCCGGCTCCCCGCCCCTTCTCGCGTCGGTCCGCAGCCGTCAGTCCATCGCCTTGGTCGGCTCGCCGTCGGCGCTGTCACCGCTGAGCTCCCGGAAGAAGGTGCCGCCCGGGCCCTGCCGGTTCCTGTGCCGAATCTTCGTGGCGATGGCGGCCGGGGTGTCGTAGCTCCATCAGTCGGCACCACAGTGCGCGTACGCCGTGGCCGGGCAGCTGTTCCTGAGGACCTTGTGGTCCTCGATGCCCGCCTCGTACGTGCCCCGGGCGGCGCCGGTCGCCGTGCCGGCCGGCCGGTCCTGCGTCACCCCCGTCCAGCCGTGCCCGTAGAACCCGATACCGAGCAGCGGCTTTCGATGCGGGTACGCGAATGACCCCGCCGCCGACTTGGCATGAACGCGGAAAGGTCGGTTCGTCCGGAACCGCAGATGGAGTAGACCAGTTGGGGTAATGGTTCGGACCATTCCCCTGGTCGTCCGGCCCCGCCCGGGGTGTCCGGGCACCCCCTCTGTCACCCCGTGACGGATACCGTCCGATCGGGCATACTCGACCCGCCACGGCCGCTGGCCAGCAACTCTCGTAATCCGGGAGGGCAGCAGCGGTTTGGGTACTAGTGCTTTTCCGGGCCCCGGTCCGGAGATCCCCCGGCGGAGCCGCTCACACCCCGCGCGCGCGCCGCCGCAACGCCCGACAGGGAGGAGAGCGCCGTCATGTCCGACCGTGCCCCGCAGTTGGTGGAGCGTCGTCTGCCCACCGAGGAGTCCAGGCAGCTCGTCGCGCTCGTCCGCGACATCGTCCAGCGGGAGATCGCGCCGAACGCGGCGGAGGAGGAGGACGCGGGCCGGTTCCCGCGCGAGGTCTTCACCCTGCTCTCCGAATCCGGACTGCTCGGTCTGCCGTACGACTCCGCCCACGGCGGCGGAGACCAGCCCTACGAGGTCTACCTCCAGGTGCTCGAAGAGCTCGCGGCCGCCCGGCTCACCGTCGGCCTCGGCGTCAGCGTCCACTCGCTCGCCTGCCATGCGCTCGCCGGATACGGCACCAAGGAGCAGCAGGCGGAACACCTGCCGGCGATGCTGGGAGGTGGCCTGCTGGGCGCCTACTGCCTCTCCGAGCCCGCTTCGGGCTCGGATGCGGCCTCGCTCCGCACGAAGGCCGTACGCGACGGCGACGACTGGGTCATCACCGGCACCAAGGCGTGGATCACCCACGGCGGTATCGCCGACTTCTACACGGTTCTGGCGAGGACCGGAGTCGAGGGTGCCCGCGGCATCACCGCCTTTCTGGTCCCCGGCGACGCCGAGGGGCTGAACGCGGCCCTCCCCGAGAAGAAGATGGGCATGAAGGGCTCGCCCACCGCCCAGCTGCACTTCGACGGCGTACGGGTGCCGGACGCCCGCCGGATCGGTGAGGAAGGGCAGGGTTTCGCCATCGCCCTGTCCGCACTCGACTCCGGGCGGCTCGGCATCGCCGCCTGCGCCATCGGCGTCGCGCAGGCGGCCCTGGACGAGGCCGTCGGATATGCCACCGGGCGGCAGCAGTTCGGCCGCCCCATCGCAGACTTCCAGGGGCTGCGGTTCATGCTCGCCGACATGGCCACCCAGATCGAGGCGGGCCGTGCGCTCTATCTGGAGGCGGCGAGACTGCGCGACGCGGGCAGGCCGTTCTCCCGGCAGGCGGCCATGGCCAAGCTGTTCTGTACGGACACGGCCATGCGGGTCACCGTCGACGCCGTCCAGGTGCTCGGCGGCTACGGCTACACCCTCGACTTCCCCGTCGAGCGGCTGATGCGCGAGGCCAAGGTGCTGCAGATCGTCGAGGGGACCAATCAGATCCAGCGCATGGTCATCGCGCGCCACCTCGCGGGTCCCGAGACCCGCTGAGGCGCAACGGCCGGTTCGACCACACGGGCGTCGCCATGATCCGGTTCCACTCCTGGTCATGGCGGCCCGGCAGGGTCCTGCCGGTGGACTCCCAATGGCTCAGCATCGCCCGGTAGATGGGCGGATCCGCCGTGTGCGGCACCGCGCGCGGCGCTGACGGAGCGGACGCCGATGGGGGCACCGGCTGCGTACCGGGATGCGGAACCGATTTTTCGGGCTCTCCTGTCGCTTCCGTGGGTGGTCAGTTCGTGAGTTGACGGCCTGGTAGCTGGGGTCGGTGGCCGCCGAGGCTGAGCATCGCGAGGGCGAT
>NZ_JBHVEE010000141.1:0-25855 GCF_042802415.1 Streptomyces sp. NPDC057486
CCGACCGGCAGGCCCGGTCGGTCCGGGCCGTTCGCCTGCGTCCGTCGGTCCGTCGCACCCGGATGTCAGGCTGCCGGGCGACCCGTGTCAATGCGGCGTTATCGGTCTCTTGTGCGAGAGCTCATACCAGAGCGGGACGGATGGCGGGCAAGTTTGACAACTCCCCGTCGCGGGAGCCTCATTGGCGACTACTGTGTGTGGCCGGTGATCAACGCTGGGCTCATGCCGTTCGAGCATGCCCAAGCGTTGACCCGAGCCTGACCGACCACCGTAGGTGCCACCGCATGAACGCCGATTCCTGGTGCCCCATGTACCGAGGACGCTGATGTCTCAACTTCGCGCACCTGAAGCGCGACCGGAACGCCGAGAGGGCGCGCGGCACGGCCGACCGGTTGCCCGCTCCCACTCGGCCGCGGCCAGGCCGCGCGCCGCACAGCCATCTCCCGACGCCCGCATGCGCCCACAGATCCTGCGTACCGCCCTGCTCCCGGCCATCGCCGCGGTGCTGAGCGGTGCCGCAGCCGTCATCTTCACCATCCGTTCCACAGGTGCCCGCCCGACCATCCAGCTCTGGACCGCGCTGGGTGGATCCGGGGTGCTGGCCGTCGCCGCCGTGGTCGCCGCATTCCTCGGCGCCAACCGGGTCACGACCACCGTCCTCGGCCGCTGCCTGGCGCTTCGCCGTGCCAGTGCCCAGGGCCAGGCCGACCTGCAGCGGCTGGTGGACCAGCTCCGCAACGGAGGGCCGGTGCCCGCGCGGCGCCCCCCGCGGCCCGTCGCCCCCGGCAGCGACGCCTTCGACCTGCTCGCCCAGGAAATGGGCCGGTCGCACGAAGGGGCCGTCGCCGCCGTCGTCCAGGCAGCCCGGCTCAGCAACAACTCCGGCGAGGAACAGCGGGTCGAGGTCTTCGTCAATCTCGCCCGCCGCCTGCAGTCGCTCGTCCACCGGGAGATCCAGCTGCTCGACGAACTGGAGCACGAGGTCGAGGACCCCGATCTCCTCAAGGGCCTCTTCCAAGTCGATCACCTCGCCACCCGCATCCGCAGGCACGCCGAGAACCTCGCCGTACTCGGGGGAGCCGTCTCCCGGCGCCAGTGGAGCAACCCGGTCACCACGACCGAGGTGCTGCGCTCGGCGATCGCCGAGGTCGAGCAGTATCCGCGGGTCAAACTGGTGCCGCCGATCGACGGCACCCTGCGCGGTCACGCCGTGGCCGATGTGATCCATCTGCTGGCCGAACTCGTCGAGAACGCCACCGTCTTCTCCGCCCCGCACACCCAGGTGCTGCTGCGGGCCCAGCACGTCACCGCCGGGCTGGCCCTGGAGGTCGAGGACCGGGGGCTCGGCATGCCGGGCAACGAGCAGAAGCGGATGAACGCCCTGCTCGCCGACCCCGACCAGGTCAATGTCGCCCATCTGCTCCAGGACGGCCGGATCGGGCTCTTCGTCGTCGCGTCGCTGGCCCGCAGGCACGGCATCGTGGTTCGGCTGCAGAGCAACATCTACGGCGGCACCCAGGCCGTACTGGTACTCCCGCAGTCCCTGCTCGGCGTCGACCCCGACGCACCCACCACGGCCGACGCCGTCCCGGTCCCGCCGCCCGGACCAGTGCACCGGCCACCGGCCGAGGACGACACCGCGCAGCAGCGGAAACTGAGCCCGGCCCCGAACCGGCAGGCCCAGGTGCCCAGTCAGCCGCTCCGCCTGCACCAAACGCCCCAGCCGCCGCGAAGCCAGGGTGAGGGGCCGCCGCTGCCACTGCGCGCCGAGCGTGTCACCCGGCCCACCCCCGCCGACGCCCGACCCGGCATCCAGAGCCCGGACGACGCGCTTTTGGCCATCCAGCCGGAGCCCGGAACCGTGCGCGGCACCATGGGCCGGCCCCAACTCCCCAGGCGCGCCCACCAGGAACACCTGGTTCCGCAGCTGCGCGAGGCTCCCGCCCCCCGTGCCGAGGACGAAGAAACCCCCCTGCACGATCCGGGGCTGGTGGCGTCGTTCCGGCGGGGCATCGAGCTCGCAGAGGCCCGGAGCGAAGGGGACGCCGACTTCGCACAGGCCCCGGACGGCGCCCCCGACGCGTCCGGACCGGCGGCCCGGCAACCCCTCGAACCGCTGCCGGTCCGGGGAACCACCGCGACCGCCTTCTCGCTCCCTCCCGAACCGGACCCCCTCGATACGAATACCTTGAAGGAGTAGATGCACGATGACGACCGATACGCCGTCCGGTCAGGTCGCGGACCTCGACTGGCTGCTGAGCGGGCTGGTACAGCGTGTGCCGTACACGCGCAGCGCGGTCCTGCTCTCCGCCGACGGGCTGGTGAAGTCCCTCCACGGCATGGACGCGGACAGCGCCGACCACATGGCGGCGCTGGCCGCAGGTCTGTACTCCCTCGGCCGCAGCGCCGGGGCGCGCTTCGGGGACAACGGGGAGGTCCGGCAGGTGGTGGTGGAGCTCGACTCGACGTTGCTCTTCGTCTCCACCGCCGGTTCCGGCACCTGCCTCGCTGTCCTCGCCGGACGCGAGGCAGATGCCGCGGTGCTCGGCTACGAGATGACGATGCTGGTCAAGAGCGTCCGGCCGAATCTGCACACCCCGGCCAGACAAGCGGCCGGGGCACCGAGCATCGCGGGGCTGTGAGAGTGTCGGCCCCGCACGACCGGCCGTTGCTCGACGACGCGGCGGGCCGGCTCATCCGTCCGTACACCGTGAGCAACGGCCGCACCCGTCCGACCGCAGTGCTCGATCTGCTCTCCCTGGTGAGGGCCACCGGCACCGATCCGCAGACGCATCTCGGCCCCGAGCACTCCGTGGCGCTCGGGCTGTGCGGCGGACCCACGTCGGTGGCCGAGATCGCCGCACATCTGCGACTGCCCGCAGTCGTCACCAAGGTGCTCGTCTCCGATCTGGTCGACTGCGGCGCAGTCACCGCGCACCCGCCCGCCTTCCACGACATGCCCACCGACCGATCTCTGCTGGAGGCAGTGCTCGATGGCTTACGACGACAGCTCTGACGGCTTCGGCATCTCGGGCGGAGGCGACGTCCCCGGGGGCCCCGAGTGCTTCCCCGTCGCGCTCAAGGTCCTGGTGGCGGGCGGCTTCGGCGTCGGCAAGACGACGTTCGTGGGCGCCGTCAGCGAGATCGCACCGCTGAGCACGGAGGAGCTGCTGACCCAAGTCAGTGCGGCGACCGACAGCCTGGAGGGTATCGAGTCGAAGACCGCCACGACGGTCGCCATGGACTTCGGCCGCATCACCCTCGACGAGCAGCACGTGCTCTATCTGTTCGGCACCCCGGGCCAGGAGCGCTTCTGGTTCATGTGGGACGAGCTCTCCCAGGGTGCGCTGGGAGCGGTCGTGCTCGCCGACACCCGGCGGCTCGAGGAGTGCTTCCCGGCAGTCGACTTCTTCGAGCGGCGCGGTCTCGGATTCATCGTCGCGGTCAACGAGTTCGACGGCGCCTACCGCTACGGCCCCGACGAGGTACGGGCCGCGCTCGACCTTCCGCCCGAGGTGCCGGTCATCGCCTGTGACGCCAGGATCGCGAACTCGGGCACCGGAGCGCTGGTCACTCTGGTCCAGTATCTGATCAACGCCACCTCCGACCCCGCCCCGCTCTCCACCCTGGGAGCCCACCCGTGAACGGACGCACCGGCGGCCGGCTGCTGACCCCCGTCGACCGCGATGCCCCCGTCCGGGCCCAGCGGCTTCGGACGCTCGGGCTCGGGGAACGGGCCGGTGGATCGTTCGACAGTTTCGACGCGTTCCCGGACAAGGTGGCCGAGACAGCCGATGTTCCTTACTCCATGGTCAACTTCATCGACGGGAACCGGCAGTTCTTCGCCGGACTGCACACGCCGACCGGTACGCACACCGGTTCCCACCTGGGCGCGATGGCCGCGGGCAGCGGCCGTGGCGGGCGGTACGTGGCCCTCGATCACGGCTACTGCCCGCACGTCGTCGCACGACGGAGGGCGCTCGTCCTGGAGGACGTCTGCGACTACCCGAGATTCGCCGGCAATCCGGTCGTCGACGGCATAGGCATCCGTTCCTGTCCGGGGCGCCGCTCATCGACCGTACGGGCATCGCGCTGGGGGCGGTCTGCGCCGTCGACACCGTGCCCCGCCCCTGGGGGCGGGCCGGTCTCGACACGATCAAGTCCCTGGCGCAGGAACTCATCGGCCACATCCATCGACGGGAGGACAACGGCACCGTCGCGCCCTGACCGTCATGCCGCCCGCGCCTCGCACGTGTGCGAGCCGCCGCCCGTGCCCGGAACCGCCCGCGCTCAGACCTCGACCGTCGTGCCGTCCAGGAAGGTCAGCACCACCGATTCGTCATCGGCCCGCACTGCCACCGATTCACGCAGTGCCTGCGGATGGACGGTGTCGCGGGACAGCGCGACCAGCGAGACATGGATGCTCCGCCCGCCCGGATGACGGTCGCTCCGAAGATACGGGATCGCGGAGTGCGGCCCGTACGCGTTGGACTGCACGTCCCGTGCGACGCCGGCCCCTTCCGCTGCCTCCTCGGGCGTCCCGTCCGCCGCGGCGTCCCAGCCGTACAGGGCGACCACGGCACTGGTCAGACCGTCGGCGGTACGCGTCAGCGCCCAGCCGGGTCCCGACGAGGAGAACGGCCGCTCGGCGTGCGCGACCGCATGTCCGCCCTCCCGCACCGTCGCACCCTCCGGCGCCTCGACCCGGTGCACCCGGATCTCCCACGGGCCGTGCAGCACACTCGTGGTCTCGATACGGTACGCGCGGTCGTCGCGGGGCAGCCGGGCCGCGTACCAGGACGAGGCGACGCGGTCCTCACAACGCAGCGGATGGATCCTGCGCCGCCGTGACGGGGTGCCGTCCGGAGCGAGGAGTGCCAGATGGCCGTCGACGGCGCGTGTCACGGCGTGCGGCGCGGACTCGGGTGCGGTCGCGGTCGAATAGGCGAGCTTCGCGTAGTGAGGGTCCTCCTCGCCCGTGTCCGCTCCCGTGGTGTCGTCGGTGACAGCGGGCGGGTTGTGGTCGCTGCCGTGGTTGATCAGTCGGACGATGCCGTCGTGCCGTGTGGCGTGCAGCAGCCATCCCGGCGCGGGCAGCGCGGTGTACTGGTCGGACTCCTCGACGGGGAGCGGGAGTTCCCGCTCCGTCCACACCGGGTGGTCCGCCGGGAGCAGCAGGCCGAGGAAGCCCTTGCTCGCCCAGTACGGGGAAGCGGGACCGGAGTACGGCTGGGTGCTCGGCAGGAACGTGTCGTACCAGCCTAGGGTCAACAGCCCCCGCTCGTCCGGGACGCCGCGCTCCACGAAGTGCCGCAGGGTGCCCGACGCGAGCCTGCGTGTGAGTCCGGGTGCGAGCGGCGTGCAGTCGGCCAGCGCCCCCATCCAGACCGGTGCGAGCGCCGCGAACCGGTACGTCAGTGAGCGCCCCTGGTGGACCGGCGCACCGTCGGAGCCGAAGAAGTACGGATAGTCCTGCAGGAATCGGGAGAGGCGCTGCCGGTAGACCTCGGTCCTGCCGCCGTCGTCGTCCGGGCCCGCCATCCGCGACCAGAGCAGCGGATAGAGATGCATGGCCCAGCCGATGTAGTAGTCGAAGTTCCGGCCGTCCCCGTCGGTGTACCAGCCGTCCCCGACGTACCAGTCCTCGATTCTGTCCAGATTGCTCTCGATGTCGGAGCGGCTGTAGGGGGCGCCCACCGAGGCGAGGAACTGCTCGGACACCACCTGGAAGAGACGCCAGTTGTTGTCCCAGGTGCGGCCGCCGACGAAGCCGGAGAACCAGTCGACGACCCGCTCCTGGACCCGGGTGTCCAGCTTGTCCCAGATCCAGGGGCGGGTCTCATGCAGACCGACGGCGATCGAGGCGGCCTCGACCATCTGCTGCGAGCAGTCGGTGAGCCTGGGCCAGGCCTCGGTGGAGGCCGGGTCCGTGCCTGTGGCCAGACCCTGCGCGTAGCGTTCGATCAGTTTCGGATCGACGTCCCCGCGGGCTCCGGCGATGCGGAAGGCCGCCATCAGGAAGGAGCGCGCGTATCCTTCGAGCCCGTCCGACACCACACCCGACCAGCTGGCCCGGCCGGGCAGCCGGTACTGCGCGAAGCCCGGTGTGGCGTAAGGGACGAGCGCGTCGAGCATGCGGTCGGCCGAGGCCTCCCAGTGTGCGCGCGTCCACCCGGTCCGCGAGGACAGCAGCCGGTCGGTCGGGGGGAGGTGCAGGAAGGGCGGGGTCATGCGGGCGGTGCTCCTCAGTCCGTCAGGGTCGACGGGTCTACGGGTGGTGTGGGCAGGTTGAGCGCGGCGAGGGCGGCCTTGCCGTCCGCGTCGATCGGGTACGCCCACTTGTCGACGTAGAAGTCGGTGAGATCGTAACCAGTGATCCGGCTCGTGCAGGTGGCGAAGTTCGACCAGCGCAGGGCGTCCTGGGTCTGCCAGTCGGACTGCGGGTTCTCCTCCCGGATCAGCCTGTGCAGTCGCGGCCAGATGCCGGTGCCGAAGGCGAGTTCGAGCTGGCGCAGCGAGACGAGTTTCTCGTACGCGCCGAAGGAGGTGGCGAAGCTCAGGCCGGGGGTGCCGAGTTTGGGCAGCGCCGTCTGGAACCAGTTCAGCCCGGTGGTGGTGTTGACGGTCAGCAGATTGGAGGTCTGGCCGAAGACACGCTGCGCGGCCAGCGAGTAGATGTTGACCGAGACCTCGGTCAGGCCGGCCGGCCGGTAGGCGAACTGCTGGTGCAGATGCCCGAGTTCGTGGTAGAAACCCCAGCCCCGGTTCTTGACGCCTTCGACGGTGATCAGCCGGTCGAGATACGCGGCGGGGAAGGCGTTGTAGTAGTGGGTGGCATAGGCCCCGACACCGGCGGGAACCTTCGACACCTCGTTGAACTGGTAGGGGCCCGCCTTGCGGCGGTGCAGCGGGCGGGAGCCGTCGAGCCCGCTGACCTTCGCATGCGAGGCGACCAGGCTCTCGACGAGACGCATCAGCGCGTCATGGTCCTCGTCCCGGTGGGCGAGGAAGCTGTCCCGGGTGACGGTGATGATCGCGTGCGGCGAGGTCAGTTCGACGTATCCGGAGTCGTCGGCCGCGTCCACCCGCGCCTGGAACTCGGACTCCGTGGTCTCGCCGAGGGTGAACGTCGGCAGGTTCACGGCACCGGAGAGGAAGGTCACTTCGGCGCGCTCACCCTGTCCGGCGAAGCGGAGATAGACGGGTCCGCCGTAGGGGTCGGTGAGCGTGTTGATACCCGCAGTCAGGGTGTGGTCGCGCGGGGCCCGTTGTGCCACCACGTCGTGGTGGTTGTCGTATGTGCCGATGTGCAGGGTCGGCAGGACCCCGTGAGGTGCCCGCACCTTGACGGTGAGGGTGGCGCCGGCCGGGGCGTACTGCTGGGTCGTGATGAAGTCACTGCCGCGGTACGTGGTGGCCAGGCGCAGCCGCTCGGTCTCCGCCGAGGGGAATGCCGTGGCGCGGACGGTGGTGGTACCGGGGCGGGCCGAGGCGGTCCCGGAGCCCAGCAGGGTCGCGGCACCCGCGCCCGCCAGGACGGCGAGGGCACTGCGGCGGCTGAACGGGGACGAGGCGGGGGAAGCGTGCATGCGTACTCCCTGGGAAAGGAGGGGAAGACCGGTCGCAGGTGCCTGTTCAGGAGAGGGTGGCGGTGTGCGTGTGACCGCGCGATCCACCGACCGTGACGGTGAGGACGGGGCGACGGCCGGGTGTCACGGACACGGTCGGGTCGGCCGTGACCACCCTGCTCACCGGGAAGGGCAGTTCCACCGTGACCGTGGTCTGCGTGCGGCTCGGGTCGGCGACGGCGACGGTGAGTTGTTCGTCCCTGCGCTGGACCAGTACCGAGGCCGGCCCGGATGCGGTGATCCCGGCGGCGGTGGCCGCTGCCCAGAAGTTCACCGCGGTCAGCCCCTGCCTGCGAACCTCCACGGCCTGCGCGGTGGCGTCGTTGGCGACGATCCGGACCGGACGCGACTGCGACCAGACGGCTGTCGCGACCGCGGACGCGCCGGGCAGCAGGACATAGGCGTAGCCCGCATCGGTGGGGGAGACACCGTGATCGACCCAGAGTGTCACATAGCGGCGGGTGACCGGATCGGTGCTGCCGCCGGTGTCCGCCCCGGTGTTGAGTGCCCGCCAGGTTCCGGTCCGCTCCTCGCGCAGCGCCTGGAGAGCAGTGGTGTCGGGGAAGACATAGCCGCCGACGCCGTCGACATGCGCCCACCGGGCGTGGCCGAACTCCTTGGTCCAGCCCTGGTCCGTCGGCTGCGGGACGCCGTCGACCGTCAGCCGCTGCGTCCCGTCGGTGCCGAGATTGCGGTTCTCGACGACCGTCTCGATCGTGCGCCCGTCGCTCGCGGTGATGCCCGCGCCGAGCGCGATCACCGCATTGTCGAGCAGGAACCAGGATTTCCTGGCCCGCAGGGTGCTGCCCGAGGGACCGATGAGCTCCATTGCCGAAGCACCGTACCGGTCGTGGAGCACCGCTCCGCCCGCGACGGCGTTCGTCGGACGGTAGGTGGATGTGCCGGCGCCCGTGCCGAGATCGGTGCGCTTCCTCGTGTCGACCGTGGTGCCGGGCAGCCGGTACGGGTCGACGGTCGGCCAGAAGCCGTTGTTGAACTGCCCCAGGTCGTCGTCGTACAGATATGTCATGCCGTCGCCGGTGTACCAGCCGTGCAGATTCTCGCCGTTGCCGGCCTCGTAGGCCGAGATCCGCTTCGACGACAACGACAGTGTGCAGGCCCAGCGGGGCTGGCGGTGCACCACCCGGTCCATGTCGGCGAAGACGAAGTGACCGGTCGTGCGCGCCCCGGCGGGAATGCTCCGGTCGCCCAGCACGGCCTTGGCGAGGGCCAGTTGGGGAAGGGTGGCGAGAGCCGTGAACGGGGTGATGCGGTTGCGGGTCAGCCAGCCCTTGGCCAGCGCGCGCCAGCGGTCCGCGTACGCGGCGGGTGCGCCGGTCGCCAGGAGCAGGATCGCTGCGACGGTCGCCGCACCGTCCCGGTGGTCACCGGCGCGCTCCCGGGAGATCGCCCGGCCACGTACCGCGTCCATCATCAGCCCGTCGAAGACCATCGGCGAGAAGGTCCGCTCGACCGCCTCGTACATCACGGAGACCTGCGGGTCGGCGACCGCCCACTCGGAGCCGGCGAGCAGGGACAGCAGATAGGCGGTGCCGCCGAGCAGAACCGTGCCGTACGTACCCGTGTACGCGACCACGTCGTGCTGGACGAACGACCCGTCCTCGTAGAAACCGTCACCCGAACCCGTGTACCGGAACAGGCTGTTGCGTCCGGAGTCGCGCACGTCGGAGAGCGCGTCACGGGCCGATGCCAGCTTGGCCGCGTCCTGTCCCAGCAGTCCGCGCAGCGCGACGATGACGGCCTTGTCGGTGCGGTTGGCGCCGGTCTCGGCCAGCGTGGGGGAGTTGGTGCGGCGGTCCGCGTTCGGGCAGAACCGGTCGACCACCGCCAGATAGTCCGTCAGGTCGGTTGCGGGCAGGCGCCCACGCAGCAGCACGGAGCAGTCCATCAGCGCCCGTGGGGCGCCGATCTCCCAGAACCACCAGTTGCCGGTCTCACGCTTGGCCGGGTTGTACGCCGTGTCGTAGGTGAAGCGCAGCGCGGCGACGAGGGCGTCCGCCGTTTCGGCGCCGCCGGCCAGTGAGGTGCCGGGGGTGGCCCAGGCGGTCGCGAGCGTACGGAGCCGGGTGTAGCTCTGGCCGAAGTTGCCGGGGTCGGTGACCGGGGAGAGATCCGGCCAGAGGGCGGTCCGCCCTGCGCTGCGGTCGAGGGTCTCCCAGAGCTCCTTCGCCGCGGTGTCCAGAGTGGCGACCGCCGCGACGACGTCGGGGTCGGACGAGTCGAACGCGCCGCCGGTCAGGAGGGTTTCGGCGCGCTGGAGGAGCGCGTCGAAACCCACGGTGCCGGTGGTCCCGCCGGCCGCCACGGGCTGCGCCTGTGCGGCGCCGGCCGTGGCGACGAGTGTCGTGGCGGAGGTGGCCGCGACGGCCGCGGTGGCGCCCGTCGCGGCGAGCAGGGTGCGTCTGCTGAGGTTCATGGTGTCTCCTTTCGCTGCGGTCAGTCCGTGAGGGTGCTCGGGTCGACGGGCGGCTTCGGCAGGTTCAGCGCGGCCAGTTCCGCCTTGCCGACGGCGTCGATCGGGAACGCCCAGGTGTTCACGAAGAAGTCCGTGAGGTCGTAGCCGGAGACCCGGCTGGCATACGTGGCGAGCGCCCGGTAGCGCTTGTCGGTCTCCGTGTAGTCCGACTGCGGGTTCTCCTCGCGCACCAGCTTGTGCATGCGCGGCCAGAAGTCGTCGCCGAAGGCGAGCTCCAGCTGGCGGAGCGGGACGAGCTTCTCGTACGCGCCGAAGGACTTCTCGTACGTCAGCCCCGCCGTGCCGAACTTGAGCTGCGCGGACCGGAAATAGGTGAGCCCGGTCTTCGGATCGACCGTGAGGAGGTTGGACGGCTGCTTCAGGGTGCGCTGCGCGGCCAGCGAGTAGATGTTGACCGTGACCTCGGTCAGACCGCCCGGCTTGTACGCCATCTGCTGGTGAAGATGGCCGAGTTCGTGATACAGCCCCCAGCCGCGGGTCCGCAGCCCCTCCACCGTGGTGGCCCGGTCGAGATAGGCGCGGGGGAAGCCGTTGTAGCCGTGCGTGGCGTACGCGCCGACGCCGGTCGGCACCTTGCTGACCTCGGTGAAGTGGTACGGCCCCGCCTTGCGCCGGTGCACCGGCTTCGAACCGTCGAGCCCGCTGATCCGGGCGTGCGAGTCGATGATCGTCTCGACCAGTTCGAGCAGCGCCGCATGGTCCTCACCGCGGTACAGGAGCGCGCCCTCGCGGGTGAGCGTCATGATCGTGTGCGGGGCGTGGAGTTCGACGTACGGCGAGGCGGTAAGCGTGTCGAGCTGGTGCTGGTAGTCGGCCTCGGAGGTGCGGCCCAGTGTGAAGACCGGCATCGGGACGGCGCCGGAGCGGAAGACCACACCGGCCCGCTCGCCGTCCCCCGTCAGGGTCAGATAGACGGGGCCGCCGTGCGGGTCGGTCACGGTGTTCGCGCCGGCCGTCAGTGGGTAGCTGCGGGGCTCGGTGATCTCGCCGTAGTAGTCCCACGCACCGATCCAGAGCGTGGGTACCAGGCCGTCGTTCGGCTGGACGGTGAACGAGAGCGGGGTGGCGGCCGGGACGTACAGGCCGGTGGGCTGGAACTCGGAGCCGCGCAGGGCCTGTCCGAGCCGCAGCCGCTCCGCCTCGGCGGCGGGCCGCGCGGTCACGCTCACCTTGACCGGCTGTGCGGTGTCCGCGGCAGCGGTACCGGCTGCCCGGGCGGAGGGGGCGGTGGTGCCAAGCGCGACTGCTGCTCCGACGCCGGCCGCGGCGGCGAGAACCGAACGGCGGCCGACGGGGGCGGAGGCGACGGCCGGAGGCGTGACGGCGGAGAAAGGGGACTGACGCATGCGGAACTCTCCCTGCAGAAACAATTGAGGGGCGGAAGCGTGCGGAACGAGTGGAGCTCGCCGTCAGCATGTAAGCGGTTGCTATCGAGCCGCAAGAGGGCTCAGGAAGTTACTGTTATTTACTATGGTCAACTACGGGCAGTGGCGCAGTAACCGGTCACATCCGGGTGGGCCGACCGGACCGGGGCGCGACGGAATCGCGTACCACGATGTGCGTGCCGAGTCGTAGGGCGCCCGTGGTCGGCTCGCGCCAGTCGTCCTCGTCCCCACCGCCGACGGCCAGCCGCACGGCCTGACGTCCCATCTCCTCCAGCGGTACATGAACGGTGGTCAGCCGCGGTCGTAGCTCCTGGGCGACCGGAATGTCGTCGTACCCCACCAGGGAGATGTCCTCGGGTACCCGCACCCCGGCCTCCTCCAGAGCCTGGGCGGCGCCCGCCGCCACGATGTCGTTGGCGGCGAAGACGGCGGTGAAGTCCGGCCCGTCCCGCAGCAGTTCCGCCATCCTCCGGTAGCCGAAGTTCCGGCTGAAGGTGCCGGGCTGGGCCAGCTCCGGGTCCGGTGTCACCCCGCGCAGCTCCAGGGCCCGCCGGTGCCCGGCCAGCCGGTCTCGGGTGGTGGAGAGCTTCGGCGGGCCGCCCAGGTAGAGGATCCGTTCGTGCCCCTGCATCAGCAGATGGTCGGTGATGGCGAAGGCGCCGCCCTCGTTGTCGTACTCGACCGCGGCCGTCGGTGCCTGCTCGCCCAGGGGCGGCCTGCCGCACAGCACGAGCTTCGATCCGCCGGCGTCCAGCTCGCGGGCCCGGCGGGCCAGCTCCGAGGTGTAGCCGCGGTCGGCGACGCTGCCGCCCACCACGATCACCGCGTCGGCCCTGCGCTCGTGCATCAGCTCGACGAAGGCCAACTCGCGCTGGGGGTCGCCCTGGGCGCAGCACACCAGACAGAGCCGCCCGCCGAGCGCGGCCTCCCGCTCCACACCCCGGGCGATGTACGCGTAGAACGGGTCGATGAGCTCGTTGACGATGATGCCGACGGTGCGGCCGGAGGCACCGGCAAGGGCGCGGGCGTGCGCGTTCACGACATAGCCGAGCTCGCGCATCGCGGCCTCGACCCGCTCCCTGGTCGCCTCCGCGACCGGGTAGTTGCGGTTCATGACGCGCGAGACCGTGGCGGTCGAGACGCCGGCCCGCCGGGCCACATCCGTGACGGTCGCCCTGCGCGGTCCGTCCGCGGCCGTGCTCTGCCGGCGCATCCGGCTCACCCCCTGGTGACTGTTGTGTGACGCCGAGCCTAGAGCCTGGGCACGGGTGGGGTTCACGCGATCCTCCCCAGGTCGGCCCGGTGGACCGGATGGGTGAACGGCGTGCCCTGTGCGTACCGCACCAGCTCGTCGACGGCGAGCGCGCCGAGCCGCCCCACCTCATTGCCCTGCGCGCCCGCCAGGTGCGGGGTGAGGAAGACGTTCGGCAGGTCCCACAGGGGGTGACCGTCCGGCAGGGGCTCGGGGAATGTGACGTCCAGAACCGCGTCCAGCCGGCCGCTGACCAGGTGCTCGGTGAGTGCCTCGGTGTCCACGAGGGGGCCGCGCGCGGTGTTGACGAGCAGGGTGCCGGGGCGCATCAGGCCGATCCTGCGCGCGTCGAGCAGCCCACGGGTCTCAGGGGTGTCGGGCGCGTGCACGGTGACGACATCGCTGGTCGCCACCAGGGTGTCCAGATCGGTCGGGGTGACCCCGAGCCTTCCGGCCTCGTCGGCGTCGACGTACGGGTCGTAGAGCAGCACCTCGGCATCGAGTATCCCGAGCAGTTCGATGACCCGGCGGCCGATCCGGGACGCGCCGATGACGCCGATGGTCAGTCCGTGTGTACCGAGCCAGTGCTGCCGGTCGAGATCGGCGCCGGTGCGGTGGGTCCGGCGGGTGCGGAAGAGACCGGCCAGCGGGAACACCCGCTTCGCGCCCATGATGATCGCGGCCAGGGTGTACTCGGCGACCGGTACGGCGTTGGCCGCCGCGGCCGAGGAGACCACGATCCCGTGGTCGAACGCCGTCTGCGACAGAAAGGTCTTCACCGTGCCGGCCGCGTGGATCACGGCGCGGAGCTGTGGGGCCCGGCCCAGCAGGGCCGTGTCGACGGGCGGGCAGCCCCAGCCGGTGAGCAGGACCTCGGCCGAGGCCAGCGCCGCGGCGGCCTCCGGTGTGTCGAAATCTCTGACCGCGGACGGGACGAGGAGATCAGCAGCCTCCTCCAGCCGGGTCCGTACGGGTGGTGGGAAGACGTCGTCGAGCAGTCCGGGGCTCATGACCAGGACCGTGCGCGGCCGCCTCGGGGGCAGTTCCGCGGCGTCGGTGGCGGAATGAGCCGGTGCCTCTTCGGTGGTTCGCACCCTGCCTCCGGACAGTAAGCGTGTTCTATGGAATGACCGGCACGCTAGGTACATCGAGGCCCGACCGTCAAGCATGACCCTCGGTCAACTATCCCGTTTTGTGGTCAATTTAGTGACTCATCCCTCAGGATTTGATCGTGAGGGCTCCGCGTAACGCAGCCGTTTCTTCAGATCTCTTGACGCTGGGGTTAACCGCTTACTAACTTGCCGCCGCAGAAGGCTCACCACGCGCCAACCGGCCGAACAGGACGCACCATGGCTGAAACAGCACCCCCGCTGCCTCGGGAAAAGCGGTCAAAACGGCAAGAGAGGACTGCGACGTCGTCGTCTTCGTCGACCCGGGCCGTTCTCCCGCAGAGCAGGCTGACCGTCTGGCAGCGGATCAAGCGGGACCGGGTGATGCTGCTGCTGACCCTTCCGGGCCTGCTGTACTTCATCGTCTTCCACTACGTTCCGCTGCTCGGCTACGTCGTGGCCTTCCAGGACTACCAGCCGTACCTCGGCTACATGCACAGCGCCTGGGTGGGCTTCGCCAACTTCACCACCGCGTTCGGCGAGCCGGCCTTCTGGTCCGCGACCCTCAACACCCTGGAGATCGCCCTCATCCAGCTGGTGTTCTTCTTCCCGATCCCGGTGGCCCTCGCCCTGCTGCTCAACAGCATCGTCAGCGAACGGATCCGGCGCTTCGTGCAGAGCGTCGTCTACCTGCCGCACTTCATCGGCTGGGTCATCATCGTCTCGATCTTCCAACAGATCCTGGGCGGGGCCGGGCTGTTGCCCGATGTCCTCGGGGGCATGGGGCTGCCGCGCTACGACATGATGAGCGACCCCGACGCCTTCCCCTGGCTGCTGACCCTTCAGGTGGCCTGGAAGGACGCCGGCTGGGGCACGATCATCATCCTCGCGGCGCTGCTCGGCATCGACAAGGGCCAGTACGAGGCCGCGGCGATCGACGGCGCCGGTCCCAGGCGCCGCCTGTGGCACGTCACTCTTCCCGGCATCGCACCGGTCCTGATCCTTCTCCTGATCCTCAACCTCGGGCAGATCCTGTCCGTCGGTTTCGAGCAGATCCTGCTCCAGCGCGACGCGGTCGGCCCGGACGCCGGTGAGGTCCTCGACACATACGTCTACTACCACGGCATCAAGGACAACGACTGGGGCGTCGCCGCCGCCGTCGGACTCGTCAAGGCGGTCATCGGCACCGCACTCGTCCTGGGCGCGAACAAGTTCGCCCACCGCCTCGGCCACGAAGGGGTGTACCGCGGTGCTGACCGCTGAGAAGCCGCCCGCCACGTCCGTACCCACCACGACGCCGGCGAAGAAGTCTCCCCGTAGCAAGAAGCAGTCCGACGGCCGCCCGCCGTGGATGGAGAAGCCGACCCGCGTCGGGCAGGCCGCCAAGGGCCTCGCCATTGTCGTCGTGGTCGCCGCCGTCGCCTATCCGCTGCTCGGGGTCATCGGCACGAGCTTCGCCTCGCAGACCGACATCATCCGCAGTTCCGGACTGGTCCTGTGGCCCGATCACCCCACCCTGGACGCCTACCGCACCATCTTCACGGGCGGAGTCGTCACCCGGGCGCTCGTGGTCAGCCTCGGCATCACGGTGTTCGGCACCCTCGCCAGCCTGCTCGTCACCGTGGGCATGGCGTACGGCCTCTCCCGCCGCGATGTCACCGGATCCCGCTTCATCCTGATGACGGCCCTGTTCACCATGCTCTTCAACGCGGGCATCATTCCCAACTTCCTCCTGGTCAAGGGACTTGGGCTGTACGACACGTACGCGGCGCTCGTCATGCCCACTCTGGTCAGTGCCTTCAACCTGGTCGTCCTGCGGTCCTTCTTCATGAACCTGCCCGAAGAGCTGTACGACGCGGCGAAGGTCGACGGGGCCGGCGACTTCCGCGTCCTCGTACGGATCGTCCTGCCACTCTCCAAGGCCGTCCTCGCCGTGATCAGCCTCTTCTACGCGGTGACGTACTGGAACGCCTTCTTCAACTCGCTCCTGTACCTGGGCGACTCGGACAAATGGCCGCTGCCCATGGTCCTGCGCACCTATGTCCTTCAGGGCCAGAGCCTGAACGCCGCCTCGGCCGGCGAGGTCCTCGCCCCGCAGCAGGCCGTCCAGATGGCGGTCCTGGTGATCGCTGTCGTACCGATCCTCTGCGTCTACCCGTTCCTCCAGCGCTACTTCACCAAGGGCGTGCTCACCGGCGCCATCAAGGGCTGACCGCCACTCCGCCACCCCCTGCACTTCCCTTCCCTTCTCTCCCAAGGAGATTCCAGGTGTCGAGCTCCACCCCCATCAACCGCAGATCGCTGTTCCGCCTGGGCGCGGGCGTCGGTCTCGGTCTGGCCGCCGCTCCGCTGCTCGCCGCCTGCGGCGACGGTGGCACGGCCGCCAAGGCGGAGGCCAAGAGCGCCTCGCTGCTCCCGAACTCCGCGGTCCGCAACATCGGCCTCAAGCCCGACCTCCAGGGCACCACCACCGGTGTCCCGCAGGGCTTCTTCAGCTACCCGGCCAAGCCGTTGCGGGCCACGAAGGGCACCCCGCTGAAGGGGGCCAAGCCGATCAGCGCGACGATGGAGACGTTCTCCCCGCCGCCGCCCGCACGCGGCAAGAACGCCGCCTGGCAGCAGATCGAGAAGCTCCTCGGCGGCCGGGTGGACATCACCGCCGTCCCCGCCGACGACTACGGCACCAAGTTCTCCACGATGGTCGCGAGCGACAGCCTGCCGGACCTGTTCATGTACCCGGAGTCCGGTGGCGTCGACAACAAGGCCGCCTTCCTCCAGGCCACATGTGCCGATCTGACGCCCTTCCTCGCCGGGGACAAGATCAAGGACTACCCGAACCTGGCCGCGATCCCGAAGGGTGCCTGGCAGGCCGCCATCTTCGGCGGGAAGCTCTACGGTCTGCCGATCGCCCGTACCGGCACCGGCGGCGCCGGCTTCTACCGCCACGACCTCTTCGCGGAGGCGGGCGTCACGGACCTGGGCCAGATCACGGACCTCGACCGGTTCATCGAGCTCTGCAAGGAGCTCACCCGGCCCAAGAAGGACCAGTACGCGATCATCGCGGGTGCCACCACGATGCTCGCCATGTCCGCGGGCGCGCCGGGCGGCTGGCGGTTGGACGCCAAGACCGGCAAGTTCACCGTGGACCTGGAGACTCCCGAGTACCGGCAGGCCGTCGAGACCGCCCGGAACCTGTACAAGGCGGGCTGTTACTACCCCGGCACCCTCCAGATGTCCGGGGCGCAGAAGGCCCAGTACACGGACATGTTCAAGAACGGCAAGGGCGCGTACGTCTATGACGGCATGCCCACCTATCTGGCGCCCGGCGTCGGCTACATCGCCGCGATGAAGGCGATCGACACGAAGTACGACCCGCGCCCGTTCGTCCCGTTCGGCAAGGACGCCGTCACGTGGATGGACAACGTCGCCCTGCAGAACACGCACGTCAAGAAGGCGTCCGGGGACCGGGTGAAGCAGATCCTCGCCTTCGCCGACTTCGCCGCCTCCCCGTTCGGCAGCGAGGAGTACACGCTGATCAACTACGGCGTCGAGGGCACCGACTTCACCCGTGACGACAAGGGCAACCCGGCCCTCACCAAGCAGGGCACCCAGGATGTCACCGTGCCCTGGAAGTTCGCGGCCTCCGCCGTCCCCGCGATCTTCAGCGCCGACTCCGAGCAGGGCGTCCGTCACGTCCATGACGCGTTCACCAAGATGATCCCGATGATGGTGCCGGACCCGACCCTCCAGTACTCCTCGCCCACGTGGGATTCCAAGGGCTCCGGGAGCCTCGGCACGCTGAAGGGCGACGCCCTGAAGGACATCATCGCCGGCCGCAAGCCGATGTCGGCCTACGACCAGCTGGTCAAGGACTACCTGGCCAAGGGCGGCGAGCAGGCCCGTGGCGAGTTCGAAGAGGCATTCCAGAAGGGCAAAAAGTGATGAGCTCTCCCACCAGCAGGCGGTCCGCGCTCCGGCTCGGCGGCGCAGCCGTCGCGGCAGCGGTCGCCGTACCCGTCCTCGGCCCGCCCGCCAGTGCCCGCGGCCTCGGCTTCGACCCCGTCCCCGGCTCCGACGGCGTCGGCGACCCGCTCTTCCCGACCCTCGGCAACGGCGGCTACCAGGTCGTCCACTACGACCTGACCTTCGACTTCACCCCGGTGACGTACGACTTCACCGCCGTCGTGAAGATCAATGCCAGGGCGACCCAGGACCTGTCCGCGTTCAACCTGGACACCGACGGGCACACCATCGACTCCGTCACCGTCGCCGGGCGCACCGCGACCTGGGCACTGTCGGCCGGCAAGAGCGGTCAGGAACTCACCGTCACCCCCGCCCGAGCGTTGCACGACGGGCAGCCGTTCACGGTCGAGATCCGGTACCACGGCAACGGCAAGGCACCCCGACTCGGCCTCACCGGCTGGAAGTTCGGCACCGACGGCGGTTTCGCCTCGGCCGCCCAGTCCTCCCGCGCCGACACGTTCCTGCCCTGCAACGACACCCCGTCCGACAAGGCCACCTGGACCTTCCACATCAGCGCGCCGCAGGGCTATGTCGCGACCGCCAACGGCGAACTGCTCGACAGGACCTCGCGCGCCGACGGCTCCACCGTCTGGCACTTCGCCCTGCGGGAGCGGATGGCGACCGAGCTCATCGGCATCGCCGTCGTCAAGGGCACCTATCTGTACGGCACCAGCCACCGTGGACTGCCGCTGCGGCACATCGTCCCGCAGGGGCAGGAGGACAAGTACGGCCCGATCGTCGCCCGTACCGCCGACCATCTGGCCTGGCTGGAGGAGAAGTTCGGCCGCTACCCCTTCTCCGTGTACGGCCTCCACATCTACGACGGCTACACCGACGCCCTGGAGAACCAGACCCTCTCCCTCTTCTCCACCAACTGGTTCAAGCTCAACGCCAACGGTCAGCCGGGCTACGAGACCACCATGGTCCACGAGCTTACCCACCAGTGGTTCGGCGACTCCGTCACTCCGAACGACTGGCAGCAGGCATGGCTCAACGAGGGCCCCGCCGTGTACTACGCCGGGTTGTACGGCGAGGAGCGCGGCTGGTCGGTCTTCGCGGACAAGATGAAGGCCACGTACGAGAAGCTCGACGCGGTCCGCGCCGCCGACGGCCCGCCCGGACGGCCCAAGGCGCTCGGCGGCACCAACATCTACGACGGCGGCGCGCTCGTCCTGTACGCCCTCAACCTCCAGATCGGTCAGCAGAAGTTCGACCAGGTCATGCGGGAGTGGGTCAAGCGGTTCAAGGACTCCACCTACACCAGCGAGGAGTTCATCGCCCACACCGTCAAGATCACCGGCGACGCATCCCTCGACCCGTTCCTGCGCGACTGGCTCTTCGGAGCCGTGAACCCGCCCATGCCCGGACACCCCGACTGGAAGGCCGCCGCATGAACCGCCCGATGAACGTCATACGAGGAACCGCCGCAGCCATCACCGCCGCGGCTCTCGCCGCCCTCGTCGCCGCCCCGATCGCCCAGGCCGCACCCGGTGCCCGCACCCTGTACGCGGCACCCGACGGGCACGGCACCTCGTGTACCGTCGCCCGCCCGTGTTCACCGGAAGGTGCCCGCGACCAGGCGCGCACCGAGACCGGCCGCGACATCCGCATCCTCCTCAAGGGCGGCACGTACCACCTCGACGCCCCGCTGCGGCTGGGCGCCGACGACTCCGGCACGGACGGACACACCGTCACCTGGACCGCGGCTCCCGACGCGCGCCCCGTCCTGTCCGGCGGCCGCACCCTCACCGGATGGACGCAGAACACCGACGGCACCTGGACCGCCGAAGCCCCGGCCGGTGTCACCCCGCGTCAGCTCTTCGTCGACGGCAAGCGTGCCACCCGCGCCCGGGGCGAGGCCTGCGCGGCGAGCGTCTGCGACGCCACGAAGACCGGCATGACAGGTGCGAAGGCCACCGGCATCGCCGACTGGCAGCGCCCCACGGACGCCGAGGCCGTCATCCGGGTCCGCTGGCGCAACTACCACTGCCGGATCGCGGGCGTCAGCGGCGACCTGCTCACCTTCGCCCAGCCCTGCTGGACGAACTCCGCGAGCGGTACCAACCGCACCGGACCCGCCTGGGACACCACGACGGTCGACTCCACTCGTTACAGCGGCGTCGCCTTCTTCGAGAACGCCCCCGAACTCCTCGACCAACCGGGCGAGTTCGTCTGGAACTCGGAGGCCCGTACCGTCACCTACCTGCCGCGCAAGGGCGAGGACATGCGCCGCGCGCAGGCCATCACTCCGCACACCGAACAGCTGCTCGTCGTCGACGGCGCCCACGACGTCACCGTCAGCGGGATCGGCTTCGCGTATGCGGCGTACCGCCAGCCCGGCACCGACGAGGGCTACGCGGGCATGCAGGCCGGTCTCACCCTGACCGGAGCCACCGGCCCCGTCGACCATGCGGGCCGCTTCTACACCAAGCCGTCCGCCGCGGTCACCGTCCGCGGCGGACAGCACATCTCCATCGAGAACGCGCGGTTCAGCCACCTCGGCGGGGCGGGCGCGACGCTCGAAGCAGGCACCAAGGACAGCTCCCTGACCCGTTCCACGTTCACCGACCTCTCCTCGGGTGCGGTGTACGTGGGAGACACCGAGCCGATGCCCTCGGCGGCACTCGCGGGGGAGCGGAACACGATCGCGTACAACACGATCACCCGCTCCGGAGTCGAGTACACCGACGCGGTCGGCATCTGGGCCGGTTACGAGGCCGAGCTGACCGTCGACCACAACAGCATCGACCACCTGCCGTACTCCGGGATCTCGGTCGGCTGGGGCTGGAACCAGCCCGAGTCGCGGAAGTCCGTGCTGCGCGACAACAAGGTGACGAACAACCGGATCACGAACGTCATGGAGGTCGCCCACCAGCAGCACGACGGCGGCGCGATCTACACCCAGGGTGCCCAGCCCGGCACCGTGGTCTCCGGCAACTACATCAACCGCTCCGCCTTCGGCAATACCGAGCGTGACGGCAACGGCATCTACCTCGACGAGCAGTCCTCGTACATCACCGTCGAGAACAACGTCATCACCCGTATCGGCTACAAGTGGGTCTCCAACTGGGCGGACTACGGCATCCAGAACACCGCCCGCGGCAACTGGACCGACACCGCGGCGCCCGTGCTCGGTGGAACGGGGTCCGTCATGACGGACAACTGGACCGGCCTGGACCGGCTGCCGGCCGACGCCCTCGCCGTCGCCGCACGGGCCGGCGCCCACGGCGGCCCCGTCGAACAGCTCCGCACCGACCTGGCACGCACGGGCACCGCAACCCAGTCCTCGACCGAGGGCACGGCGGGTGCGGCGCTCGCCCTCGACGCCGACACCAACACGGACACCCGGACGCTGTCCGAGGCGGGTGCCTGGTGGCAGGTCGACCTGGGCGCGACGAAGCATGTCCGCCAGATCGAGATCTGGAACAACTCGTCGACCACGACAGCTGACTTCGACGTCATCACGGACGACGGCACGGTCCACGTCAGCGGCAAGGCACTGCGCCCGACGGTCCTGAACCTGGACAGCAGGACCCGTACGGTGAAGATCGCCGTGTCGGGAACGGGCCGCGTGGCTCTGTCCCAGGTCCTGATCCACCCGTAGGTCTGCGGTTTCACCGCAGGTGATCCACCATGCCGGACGGGCCCTGGCCCGTCCGGCACCTTCATGCCCGCGTTCTCCCCGGTCCTGACGGACTCCTGGTGGTTACCTCCGGCCGCGACCGCCGGACGGCCCGGGGCCGACGCTGTCAAGCCCGTCCGGTGAAGGAGAACGAAGCGGCCCCGACGCGCCCGGTCACCGCAACCCACCCCCCGGCACTCCCGTACTGCCCCGCAACACCACCTCACCCTCCACCCGCACCACCCGGGCCCGCCTCCCGGCCCCCACCTCCCGCAGCGCCAGCGCGATCGCGTTCTCGCCCATCGATGTCAGGGGCAGCGCCACCGTCGTGAGCGGCGGCGACAACTCCCGTACCAGCGGGATGTCGTCGAACCCGGCCAGCGACACATCCTCCGGCACCCGCGCCCCCGCCTCCCGCAGCGCCGCCAGCGCCCCGACCGCCATCACATCGGTCACCGCGAAGACACACGTGGGCCGGGCCCGGGACGGCGACCGCGCCGCGGAGAGCAGTAGCCGCCGCGCCGCCTCGTACCCGCCGTCACGGGTGAACGCGCCCTCCACCACCTGGTCGAGCTCGATGCCCGCCTCGGCGAGCCCCTCCCGGAACCCGGCCAACCGGTCGGAGACCGTCGTCAGCTCGGGCGGCCCGCTGAGCACCGCGAACCTCCGATGGCCCAGCCCCACCAGTGCCCGGGCCAGCGCAGCCGCCCCCGCCTGGTTCTCCGGTTGTACGGTGTCCACCCGCAGGCTGCGGTGTCGGCTGACGACCGCAACCCGCCCGCCGGCCCTGACATACGGCTCCAGTTCGGTATCCATGGCCCGCTCCCACGCGCGGTCCTGGAAGCCCGAGCCGATCAGCAGGATCGCCCGCGCGCGCTGGGCCCGCAGCATGGAGACGTAACTGATCTCCCGCGCCGGCTCCCGGAACGTGGAGGCCAGCATGACGAGCAGCCCCCGTTCCGCAGCCGCGCGCATCACACCGCTGGAGATCGCGGCGAAGTAAGGGTCGCTGACGTCATGACAGATGACCCCCACCGTGCGGTTGTTGGCGGAACTGGCGAGGACCTGTGCATGTGCGTTGGGGATGTAGCCGAGTCGTTCCGCCGCCGCGTGCACGCGTTGTCGGAGCTCGTCGCGGACCGTGGCCGTACCGTTGAGCGCCCGTGAAGCGGTGGCCGGTGAGACCCCGGCCTCCCGGGCCACGGCGTCGAGCGTGACATGGGCCGTGGCCGCGACGGCGCGGCGATCTTCCGGACGGTCCCGCGTCGTCCGTCCGCTGGTCACGCGTTCACTCAACTCGACCCCCAAGGGCGCGGTGGCGGCAGGGCCCCGAAACTTCAGGACAACCTATTGACCGTGCGTGCAGGCAGTCATTAGCGTGGCGGCACCTTACCAGAAAGCGCTTTCTGAAAGCGCCTTCTCAGTCATTGCAGGATCGCACAACTCTCGACAACTGGCCCCCGAAGTGCAGGGAGTTCACCGTGAGCCAGAGCGCGTTGACCAGAAGTCCCGCCGAAGTGGCGGGAGTTGCCCGGCGGGCTGGACCGTCCGCGGGGGAGCGGCTGGCGCGGGCGGCCGAGCAGAGCTGGCGCCCGGTGGCCCTGCTGCTGGCCTGCTTCGTCGTCTGGTGGGTGATCTCGGCGGCCGAACTGGTGGAGTCGTATCTCGTGCCGTCGCCCGGTGCGACGCTCGATGTCCTCACGGGGAAGACGAGTTATCTCTGGCAGCACAGCTGGGTGACCACGTACGAGACGTTGCTCGGTTTCGTGATCGCCGTGGCCGTCGGCGTGCTGGCGGCCGTGGTCATGGTGTATTCCTCCACCGTCGAGCGCACGCTCTACCCCATTCTGCTGTTCGCGCAGGTCGTACCGAAGATCGCGATCGCGCCGCTGTTCGTGGTCTGGCTCGGCTTCGGCATCGCGCCGAAGATCCTCATCGCCGTTCTGATCGCCTTCTTCCCGGTGGTGATCTCCATGGTCACGGGACTCAAAGCGGTCGACCCGGAGATGCTTCAGCTGTCGGCGACGATGGGTGCCAAGCCCTGGCAGACCTTCCTGAAGATCCGTTTCCCGGCGTCCCTTCCCCATCTCTTCTCCGGTCTCAAGGTCGCGGTCACCCTGGCCGTGACCGGCGCCGTCGTCGGTGAGTTCGTGGGTGCCAACGAGGGGCTGGGCTATGTGATCCTGCAGGCCAACGGCAACCTCGACACCCCGATGCTCTTCGCCGGGCTGCTGGTGATGTCCCTGATCGGCGTCGTCCTCTTCGTCGTGGTCGAGATCGCCGAGCGGCTCCTGCTCCCCTGGCACGCCAGCCGCCGCGATGCGCCGGCCACCACCTCGTACTGATCGCCGCCTTGTCCCGTACCGAGCGCCACCCATTGATTGCTGTCACGGACCCCGTCGCCAGAAGGGCCAGCCCATGCACGCGCGCAGACTCCTGATCGGTGTCGTACCTCTTGTCCTGCTGGCCACGGCCTGCGGCGGGAACGACACGTCGAAATCCACCGATGACTCGGGCAAGAAGCTGGACAAGGTCACGCTGACGCTCAACTGGTATCCGTACGGCGAACACGCGCCGTTCTACTACGGAAAGCAGCAGAAGATCTTCGAGAAGCACGGCATCGACCTGACGATCCAGGCCGGCCAGGGCTCGCAGAAGACGGTGCAGGCGACCGCCGCCGGGCAGACCGACTTCGGCTGGGCCGACACCCCGGCGCTGCTGGCCGCGGTCGACCAGGGGGTGCAGGTCAAGAGCCTCGGCGTCTTCCTGCAGACCACCCCCGCGTCCGTGCAGTCCTTCGACGCCAAGGGCATCGGGTCTCCCGCCGATCTGAAGGGGAAGACGATCGCCGGGACGGCCGGTGACGCGCTCTCCAAGACGTTCCCGATCTTCCTGAAGAAAAACAACATCGACGAGTCGGAGGTGAAGGTCCAGAACACCGACCCGGCGGGCAAGATCGCCGCGGTGATCTCCGGGAAGACCGACGGACTGCTCGGCTACGCGAGCGACCAGGGCCCGACCATGCAGGAGAAGGCCAAGAAACCCGTCTCGTATCTGCGCTTCTCCGAGAACGGGCTGAACTTCTACTCCAACGGTCTGCTCGCCGGGCAGAAGCTTCTCGCCTCCAGGTCCGAGCTCGCGGGTCGCATGGTGCAGGCGGTCAGCGAGGCATGGGCCGCCGCGGCGAAGGCGCCCGAGCCTGCGGTCGCGGCCATGGACGGGGCGTCGGAGCAGCTGCCGCCGAAGACCGTGCTGGCAGAGCAGTTCAAGACGACGCTCACGCTGCTGCACACCACGTCGACCGAGGGCAAGGCGCCCGGCGTCAACGACGAGGCGGACTGGCAGCAGACCATCGACGTCTTCGCCGAGGCCGGAATGGTCAGCAAGCCCAAGTCCGTGGCGGAGTACTGGGACGCGAAGACGGCGCTGAAGGGATGACGATGCCGAAGCAGGACGCGAAGCCCCGGGACCCGCTCGGTGCGAGCGGCCGTGGCGCCGTCACCCCGGCCGTCGGCGTGTCGGACGTCTCGGTCCGGTTCCGTGGCAAGAACCGCGATGTCACCGCCCTGAGCGAGGTCTCGCTCGATGTGGCTCCGGGCGAGTTCGTCGCCCTGGTCGGACCGTCCGGATGTGGCAAGTCGACGCTGCTGAAGCTGGTCGCCGGACTGCTGAAGCCGTCATCGGGCGAGGTGCGGCTCGGCGGCGAACAGGTCACGGGCCCACGGCACGACATCGGTTACGTGTTCCAGCGCGCCGCCCTCCTGGAGTGGCGTTCCGCGCGCCGGAACATCCTTCTGCAGGCGGAGATCCGGAAGATGCCCACGGCCAGGGCGCGCGACCGGGCCGACGCGCTGATCCGGATGACCGGGCTCGGCGGTTTCGAGGACGCGTATCCGCACGAGCTGTCCGGCGGGATGCAGCAACGGGTCGCGCTGTGCCGCGCGTTGCTGCACGAACCGCCGGTGCTGCTGATGGACGAGCCGTTCGGTGCGCTCGACGCCCTCACGCGTGAACAGATGAACATGGAACTGAACCGCATCTGGCGGGAGACCGGCACCACCGTGCTGCTGGTCACCCACTCGATCTCGGAGGCGGTCTATCTGGCCGACCGGGTGGTGGTGATGAGCCCACGGCCCGGCACCATCACCGAGATCATCGAGGTGGGGCTGGAAGCGGAACGGGAGTACGGCGAGACGGTGGGCCGCCCGGAATTCCGGGACGCGGCGGCCCACATCCGCGATCTGCTCGGCGCGGCGTCCGCCCACGACTGATCGGGGCGGTCCGCCCGTCGCCATGTGAGGGCGCCGGGGCCCGCACGGCAAGGCGCCCGGTGCGGGCC
>NZ_JBHVEE010000142.1:0-25761 GCF_042802415.1 Streptomyces sp. NPDC057486
GCGCCAATGCTGTTGCGGCGGCCGCGCCGATGTTCCGAGCGCGCATGAACGTTCCTCTCCTCGACTGCTCGATACCCGACTCCATCGCTGTGCGGTGGACGTCGTTGTGTCGTGTTGGGCGTTGGGCGACGGGCACGGCCAAGGGGGCGTCAACGTCCGTCGAAGAATGCGAAATGAGATTGGGAGGCCCCGCGGATAGGCGTGTGGTCAGCGTGCTGGTCCGAGCTTCGGCTTCACGCCGGCGGGAGGCGACGGGATAGGGGAAGCGGGTGCGGACGGTGCGGCCGAGTTCGTCGAGCAGTGAGGCAGCCTCCGCCCGCGGGCGCGGGGCCCGCCCCGAGGCGATCATCTTCGAGCGGGCGACTGGACCGGTCTTCTCCAGGACGGCTGACGCGAGGAGCTCGTCCGTCTCGGCTAGGAACTGTCCGGCCGGTATTGTCACGTCGGCCGGCCGTGATCGTAGCGGCCTGGCGACCGTGGTCCTCAGCGGTGTGACCGGTCGTGGTGCTCCAGGCCCAAGTAGGTGTGTTCGTGGCCATCGGCCCAGCGGATCTGGTCGAGGACCCATTGACGACGGCCTTCGTCGATCTGCGCCCGGTAACCGTCGCGGTCGTCGTACCGGATCCAGTAGCGACCTCTGTCGTGATCCCGGTTCCAGTAGCCACGACCGTCACCGGCCCAGCCGCCGAATGCGCTGTGCCGGTCCCCGCTGTGGTGGTGTTCAGCGATTCGGGTGGCAGATGTGGCGCCCGACTGGCTGCTGCTCGGATGCGTCGCCGCCGAGGCGGAGCCGCCGGTAGCGAGAAGCCCGGCTGCCGCGATGGCGGTCGAGGCGATCGCGACGGCAGCCCGATGAAAAGTTCTGCTTGTCATGATGTTCTCTCACCCCTCACCATTTGATCCCAATAGGGGGTTAGTGCGTGTTTGCCTCGCTAGGCACTGAAGACACTAACCGCAGTTTGTTGAACGATGAACCATGCCTGGCGGTGAGGTGCACCACGCGGTGAAAAGCCATTGCGTCGGAATATTTCTGCGCCCCCCGCTGTGGCGAGCCGGTTCTCGGGCGGCAGTCGGGGCCCGCCCCAGTCGGCCAGATCCGATCTCTTGGCCGTCTCGCGGGAGCAGCCGCAGCCGACCTGGGCGGAGCTGGTGGCTGAGAAGCCCCTGGAGCGGGTGGCGCCGAACTGGGTCCGTCTGCTCCGGTGGGGCCTCGGGGGCGGATACGTGCTGGTGGGCGCAGTCGGGGGCCGTCCCGGGTGGCGGCGCCCGGTGAATGTCCACTTCCGGGAGACCAGGCGCCGTGGAGGCCGTTGCGTCACACGGAGAAGCTGCAGGCCGGGCCCGTAATCGTATTTTCGAGCGGGACAGGTTGATGCCTGTTCGTTTGATCTGCAGCGGGAGGCGGTGGCCTTTCCGGCTGCGTTGCGGGCGCGGGGATGTTCGCCGAATACCGAGCGTTTATGCAGGGCGGGTCGCGCTGTACTTGAACTACTGCCGGATGCGGCGGCTGGACTGGAGGACTCCCAGGTCTCCGGGGCTGGCCGACCTGCAGCAGTGGCTGATCGAGACTCGTCTCCCGCCCCGGGCCGGCCAGGTGAGGGTCCGGGTCTGTCCGCTACCGGTCGCGGGGTACGGCGAACGCGATCATGACGGTGGTGGGGGAGTTCCTGCGGTTCGGTGCCGCCCATGGCTGGGTGCCGGCCGGCACGGCCAGGCTGCTGTCACCGCCGAAGCTGCTGCGCTTCACCACGCCCGGCGGACCGTTGCTGATCACGGTGAGGGATGGGTGAATGTCGGGATCACGGAGGCAGGTGCCCCGACCGGCGGTCGCGGTCGGGGCACCTGCTGGTGCGGTGCAGCGGTCGTCAGCTCAGCCGCGAGCTGAGTGCGTATGTGCCCAGGCCCACGGAGTAGACGGCATAGCCGTCCGCGAAGCCCTTGAATACGGCCGCCTTTGACGCCGACACGGGGCGGCCATCGAGCCGGACCCTGCTCGGGTGGACGGTCGGCACGTGGATCTCGGCTGCCGTGTTCGCCGGGATCGTGACGTCGAGTGCGAGGTCCGCGCTGTTCGGCCCGGAGATCCGCCAGGCGCTGCTGATCCGCCCGCGCGGCCCCTCGTAAGAGCCCTCGACGTGGGTCAGTGGGTGTTCCGGCGTCCCCACCAGCTTCGGCTTCACCACTATGCGCTCGTAAGCGATCGAGTCCGGCGCCTGCTGGATGCCCGCCAGGCCCGCGCTGAACCACTCGTCGATCTGGAGCAGGATCATGTGGTTCAGCGAGGAGTTGTTGTCCGGCGCGTACCAATGCTCCGGGACCGTCGTCATGCCCTTGGGATTGGAGACGGTCGGGAGCAGGAAGGAGCCATACCCCGGGCGCGTGTCCTCGTGCAGGACCTCCCAGATGACGTCGTCACGGTCGGCGGCGCTCAGCGCCCGGAACGTGGGGCCGAGCGAGATCGTCCCGCCGCTGACGTGCGGGCCGCCGCCGTTCGGGTGGTAGTCGCGGATCCGGCTGACCAGGTCGCGCAGGACGTGCTGCTTCTGCCCGCGCGGCACCAGGTCGGCTTCCAGGGCGAGCGCGTTCGCCGCCTGGGTGCCTGCCGCGCCCGCGTTGCCGTCGTTGGTGTAGGTGCGGAGTTCGTCGTTGAAGAAGCGGTTGTTGAACGCGGCCTTGATCGCGCCGGCCAACGCCCGGTAGCGGCCGGCGTCGGAGCCCTTGCGCAGGTGGGCGGCCATCTGCGCGAGCCGGTCGGTCATGAGGTAATACGCGTACGTCCCGACCAGGAGCCCGGGGGTGCTCTCGTCGTGGGCGACCCAGTCCTTGAGCGGGCCGTTCACCAGGTGTTCGTCTGCTCCCGAGCCGGCCTGGGTCGTGCGTACGTAGTCGTGATATTCGGTCATGGACTGGTAGTGCACGGCCATGGTCTCCGTGTCGCCGTGGTGCCGCCACAGCCACCACGGCGCGAGGATCACCGCGCTGCCCCAGTTGATGTCGTTCCGGTACATCGCCCACTGGCCGTCGAAGACCGGGAACTCCGGCGTGTGTTCGGGTACGAGCCCGGCATCCGGCCCGTCGACGAGCTGGGCCTCCCGCATCACCCGCTCCATGTGCGGCAGATAGGCCGACATGTCGAAGTTGCGGTCGATGGCGGGCATCGAGTGGAGCATGTCGGCCAGCCAGCCCAGCTTCTCCCGGCCGGGGCAGTCCGTGAAGATCGACATCATGTTGCTGGCGATCGAGTACCGGCTCATCCGGTGCAACCGGTTGACCCGCTCACTGGAGGTGGACACGTCGCCGGAGACCCGCGCCGAAGCGCGGACGTGGCGTGCCGTCACGGTGCCGGTGTCCGGCTGGTAGCCGGAGGGGAGGCCTGTGACCTGGATGTACTGGAAACCGTGGTATCCGAACTGGGGGCGCCACGTCTCGCCGTCCGCCGCGCCGAAGGTGGTGTACGTCTCGAGGATGCCCTTGCCCGACCCCAGGCTCGCCGAGTCGACGGTGCCGTCGGCCTTCAGCGACTCGGCCGGCTGCATCCTGACCACGGTGCCGGCCGGCAGCGACCCGTCGACGTGCAGCTCGGGCAGGGCGGCGGCGTTCTGTCCGAAGTCGAACACCCAGGTGCCGGGGACGGGTTCAGTGATCGCGACCGGGGAGACGGTATCCACGATCCTCACCGGCTGCGCGCGGCGCCACGTGAGCTTCGTCGCGAGGTTGGGCGGCGGGGCGATACCGGCGGCGGCCCAGCCGGTGGGCGAGCCGTCGCGCCGCTTCGCGCTGTCCGTCAGATCCGCTCCCGGGCGATCCCATCCCGGCTGCTCGCGGCGGGCGTCGTAGTCGCTGCCGGCGTACCAGTTGTCGGTGACAGTGGGGCCGAGGGCCGTACGCCACTTCTCGTCGGTTACATATGTATCGGTGTGGCCGTCCGTGTAGACGATCTCCAGGCGGGCGATGAGGCGGGGGCTGATCGCGGTGATCGTGGCGTTGGGGGTGCCGGAGCGGGTGACGGTGGCGCCGGAGGCGTGCTGCTCGGCCAGCGGCCTGTCGAAGGCGATGTCCGTGCCGACGGCGGTGATGACCCGGCTCTCGAGGCGGGCGCCGCCGTCGCCGGTGTCGATGTTGAGCGTGGCGCCGACGGCGAAGCCGCTCACGTTGGCTACGCGTACGGTCGTGTCGCCGGGGGCGGCCGGGGCCGCGAGCGTCGTCGGCTTCGCGATCGTGCTGGTGTACTTGCGGTACACGCTCGTCCGGCCCACGGCGGCGTTGGTGATGGAGCCGACGTTGGTGACGCCGTTGCCGAGCTGGACTCCGAGGGTGTTCCGGCCGGTGGCCAGGAGGGCGGTGACGTCGTAGGTGCCGGCCTCGACCGACTGCTGGGGGTTGGTGTTGCCCGGCTCGAGCACCGCGTCGGATATGTGGTGGCCGTTCACCGTGGCTACGTAGATGCCGAGGCCGGCGAGGTAGAGCCGCGCGTGATCGACGCGCCGGTCGCCGTCGAGCGTGAAGGCCCGGGCGAAGACGGGCAAGGGGTCGGCGTCGCTCCGGGAGGCGTGCGCGATCCACCGGGCCGGCGACCAGTCCTCCGGGTCGAGCAGACCGGCCTCCCAGGAGGAAGGGGAACTCCAGTCGGAGACCCTGCCGTCGGCGTCCCGTATCCGCACCTGCCATGCGGCCCGCTGGCGCGACTTGAGAGCCTTGCCGCCGTAGACGACGCCGGACGAGGTGCTGGACTCGACCCAGCCGCTGTCCCACAGATCGGGGGTGGGCAGCAGGCCGGGAGAGCTGGCGACGCGGATCCGGTAGGCGCTTTGCATACCGCGCTCGAGTCGCCAGGCGAGGAGCGGGGTACGGTCGTCGACGCCCAGCGGCCAGTCGGATCTGCCGCCCATTGACAGGCCGTCGACGGCGGTCGAGCCGGCTGACGCAGCCGTAGCGGTGCCGCCGAGGCCGGCACCGGCTCCTATGACGGTCAGTCCGGTGACGGTGAGGGCGGCCGACTTGAGGAAGCGGCGGCGAGGCAGTCCCGTTGGTTCGTGCCACGTCTCAGCCATGAAGCGTGCTCCTTACGGTTGCGACTCCCCGGGCGCTGCGGCGCGCTGCTCCCGGGCCGAGTGAGTGATGAATCGTTTCAATTCCGCGTGCGTGTGTTTGAGGGTGGGGCTGGGGTATGGGGGGACCATACAAGATCGGGGCGACCTTCGCGCGGAAGGTTCCACACTCGCCGCCAGGCCGCCGCCGGCGGGGAGCGGGACAAGAAGGTCGGGGTTGGACACCTTGGTGTTCCCCAGCCTTTTCCGGACTAAGAGGGCATTCGATCTGGGTAGTTGGTGTTCTGGGCTGGTCTTGTGACTGCAGGCGAAAGTGGCTCGTTGCACACTGGGGGAGTACTCGTCGTCCCTGTCGCAGTGATGTGTCCGATGCCCGGTGGGCTTTGATCGAGCCGGTGTTCACCGCGTGGCGAGCCGGGCGGACCGGGCCCGGTGTGGCGGCTCGGGTGCATGATCTGCTGGAGATCGTGAACGCGATCTTCTACATCAACCGCACTGGCATCCCGTGGGAGTACCTTCCGCACGACTTTCCGCCGCACAAGACTGTCTACGGCTGCTACGCGAAGTGGGAAGCGGACGGCACCGCACCCGGCGGGTCCACGATCTGCTGCAGGACAAGACCCGCCAAGCCCACGGTCGCACCCCTGAACCGTCGGCAGCCGTGGTGGATGCCCAGAGCGTGAAGACCTCGTTCGTCGTAGGGAGTGCGTAGACGGGTCGGCCGGTGGCGCGGAGGGGGAGGAGTTCCCGTAGCCGCGCCTCGAAGGCCAGGGCTACGGGCTGCTGCTTGTGCGAGGGGCCAACTGGTCCTAAAACTCCCTGAGGTGGCCCGACACGTGCTCAGACGCCACGACCGACGCGGGCGCCAGAGCTCGCGTGGCGGTGTGACGCCGCACGACCTCCGGGACGGGCATGGGCAACTGCGCCCCCGCACCACCCGGTTTGAGCGCGCTGCGGATCAGGTCGTGGATGGCGGCGAGCACGGCGGGCGTATTGCGGGTCCTGACCTGGGATTTGTCTTCGTCGAGGACGACATCACCTACCCAGTGGACGGTGTTTTCCACGGTTCAGTGCCCGCGGGCCCAGGCGGCGATCTCGGCCGCGTCTTTCGGACAGGACCTGGTCGGGTGTACCCCTGCCCACGTCAACCGGCGCGCCTCCCCAGCAGGGCATCGCTTCATGATGCTGTTTATCCGCTTGGACCCTCGCTACCCGGCCTCTGCGCCAAGGGCGGCGACGCAGGCCACCCTCTCAGGAGGCACAGTCCCATGAGCCGAGGCGGAGAAGTAGTCACCGGAACGGTCACGACGAAGGTCCCCGCGAGACTGGACCGCCTTCCGTGGTCGCGATGGCACTGGATGATCGTGATCGGCCTGGGCACCGTCTGGATCCTCGACGGCCTGGAAGTCACCGTCGTCGGGAACATTGCCGGCCGTCTCTCGGAAGCCGGCAGCGGCCTGCCGATCACTAGCGCCCAGGTCACGGGCGTCGCGGCAGCGCTCTATGTGGCGGGCGCCTGCTCCGGCGCTCTCTTCTTCGGCTGGCTCACGGACCGTTACGGCCGTAAGAAGCTCTTCCTGATCACTCTCACCGTCTACCTCACGGCGACCGCGCTCACCGCCATCTCCTTCTCCGTCTGGTGGTTCTTCCTCTTCCGCTTCCTGACCGGGTTCGGTATCGGCGGCGAGTACGCGGCCATCAACTCCGCCATCGACGAGCTGATCCCCAGCAGGTTCCGGGGCCGCGTCGACCTGATCATCAATGGCAGTTTCTGGCTGGGTGCGATGGGTGGTGCTCTCCTCTCGGTCCTCGCACTCGATACCGACATCTTCCCCAAGGATGTCGGCTGGCGGCTGACGTTCGCCCTCGGCGTCGTTCTGGGACTGGCCGTCCTTCTCGTACGCCGTCATGTGCCGGAAAGCCCGCGGTGGATGTTCATCCACGGACAGTCCGAGGAAGCGGAGAAGGTCGTCGATGAAGCGGAAAGGGCGATCGAGGAGGAGACGGGCCGCCCGCTCCCCGAGGCGGAGAGCGAGATTACTGTCGAACAGCGACGCAGCGTCGGCTTCATCGAGATCGGGAAGACCGTCTTCCGTGACTATCCCCAGCGTGCGATGCTTGGCTTCGCGCTCTTCGTCGGACAGGCGTTCCTCTACAACGCGATCACCTTCGGCTTCGGCTCGATCCTGGTCACGTTCTTCGACGTCTCCACCGGAACAACCGGCTACTTCTTCGCCGCCATCGCGTTCTGCAACTTCTTGGGCCCACTGTTCCTGGGCCGTCTCTTCGACACCTGGGGCCGCCGGCCGATGATCGCGGGGACCTACATCCTCTCCGGAGTGCTGCTGTTCCTTACTGCCTGGCTGTTCGATGCCGGACGGCTCGACGCCATCACGATGACGCTGTGCTGGTGCGTCGTCCTCTTCTTCGCTTCGGCGGGTGCGAGTTCGGCCTACCTCACGGTCAGTGAAATCTTCCCGATGGAGACACGGGCCATGGCGATCGCCTTCTTCTACGCGCTCGGCACGGCGGCCGGCGGTATCTCCGGCCCCCTGCTCTTCGCGGGCCTGACGCAGAGCGGAGTTGTCGGGGACGCGGCTCTCGCATTCTGTGTGGGGGCGGCCCTGATGGTGATCGCGGGCCTGGTGGCCGTCTTCTTCGCGGTGGTCGCAGAACAGAAGTCGCTGGAACAGATCGCTGCGCCGCTTTCGACGGTCACGTCACAGGACAGCGCTCTGCGCCGCGGGGCCGACGCGAAGAAGCCGGGGTCCCCGCCTGGCACGCCGACGGGGTGACGCCCTCTCAGACAGACGATCCAGCGACCCCGTGCTCGCACCTGGCACCGCTTGGGCAAGCGAGCTGTCGGCCATGCCCAGTGGCTCGCAGCGATCTCCCGGCTCACCGTCGACCACATCGAGGAGACCAACGGAGCCGTCCGTATCCGCCTCGGCGCCGTCCCCGTCGAACTTCCCGCCGAGCTACCTGCTGCGGTCCTCGCCCGCACCCTCGGCATCGACACCAGTCGCCGTCAAGTGGCAGCGAGCTGCCGCCGGGGATTGGGCCGCCTACGCAGCCGAAGTCAGCCGACGCACGACCTCGCAAGCCGTGCATCCGAGCGGAAATACCGGTCCCGAACCGGGTCACCGGGAGGACTGGACACTGGTCAGGCCGCACATAACCGACGGGGGTTGAGTAGTGTCAAGATCTACGATGACCACCATGGAACCCGTCCCCGCCCTCGCCCACCTGGACAGCCCTTTCATCAACTTCCGAGACTTCGACTTCGGCGAGGGCTCCCACGGCTACCGCTGGATCAACGCCAAGCGTTTCCAGCTATCGTCCGAGGCGCTGGACGACCGAGACGTGCTGGCGGCCTTGATCGCACATCCTCAGTTTCGGGATACCTACGACGGAGCCGGCGTTCAAGACTGGCCACGGCACGGCCAATGGTGGCTTGACCGCATCACCCCTGACGCCTATGAGACCGTCGATGCCGAGACGGCGGTCGATGTCGTCCACTCCTGGGCCAACCAGCATGGAGACGTCCCGGAAGCACTCGCATCATGCCTGCGTCAGGAGATCTCCACCCCGATCCGCAACGCAACCCGCAGATACCTGCTGGGACAGCTCCCCGAGGACGCGTTCCACGACTACGGCCCGATTCACATCGACTACCACGAACTCGTCCTCATCGACCGCCCGGCAGCGACACTCACTCTCCTCGTCGCAGCTGACGACTGACGCCGCTGCGATCAGCGCCACCGGCGCTTGAGATGGGGGTATTCAGGCAATTCCCATATCCGACTGCACCATTAGCCGTTCTCCAGGACGACCTCATCCGTTCCTATCGATCCTTCCTTGCACAGCGACGCAGCCTTCGGCCCGAGGCCGAGTACCGCAACCCGACCGATGAGGAATGGCGCGAGTTCCGGCAGCATCTCGCGCTTCGCAAAGTCGAGTTGGGCACCTGCGGGCGCCCATACGGGACTCCCTGCAAGCACGAACACGCCTGTGTTCGTTGCCCGATGCTGCGGATCGAACTGGGCCAGCGGAAGCGTCTGATCGAGATCATCCACAGCCTCACCGACCGCACCAAGGAGGCCAAGCTCAATGGCTGGCTCGGTGAAGCAGAAGGGCTCCAGGTCAGTCTCCAAGCCGCCGGCAAGAAGCTGGCCGCGATGGACCAGACCCGGGCCCAGAGCAAGACCCGGGTCACTGACCTGGGCATTCCTCAGATCAGACAACCCTGAAAACCACGCGAGGTACGGCCCAGCCACCGGCGGGGCCGCTCTCTCACCATTTCACGCGGGCGGAGTGGGCTGTTGTGCTGCGACGAGCAGGCGACACTGCAGAGCACGTTCCTGGACTCCGCTACCCCCGTCTGGCTCCACCCGATACAAGCAGGCCTGAGGCGTGCGAGTCACCGCGTCCGTCAACAGACCGCCACGGACACGCCGCCGGTGACACCGCACTCGACGACGCGGGCGCGGGGCTGGTGCTTTTGGCGCTGGGGGTGGTGAAGGTCGCGACGGTGGAGCAGTTGCGGCAGTTGGTGCTGCCGGGCACGGCCGATCTACAGACGGTGCGTAACGCGTGCAAGGACCTGCGGCACGCCGGGCTTAGGGAGTCGGTCGGCCGCATGTCCAGTCCTGGGCGAACGGTCGGCCGGTGCGGCGGGATTTGTGGAACCTGACGGCGGCCGGGCTCGCGGCGGCCGCGTCCGGGCTGGGGCGGCCGGTGAAGGAGATGGGCGGCACCGCGAGGGACGCGGCGAAGGCCGGCGCCGCGCATGCTCTGGTGGTGACGGACACGATCGACGCGTTCCGTCGGTCCCCGCCGCTGCCGACGAAGCCCGTTGCTCGCCGCACCACCCGACCTGCCCCTCAGCGGGTCCTCCCGGTTCGCCCGCGGGGGCTGGGGCACTTGCGGGGCTGGGAGACCGAGGTGGCGCTGCCGGTCACGGGGACGTTCACGACCCCGGCCAGGGGAAGCCTGCGCGCGGATGCGGTCCTGACCGCCCCCGAAGATCAGGTGCCGGTGTTGTTCGTGGAGGTCGACAACCACACCGAACCGGCCGCGGTCGTCGCCGCGAAGATCGACCGCTATCGCCGGTTCTTCCAACGCCAGGTGAAGAACGACCGGGGTCGTGACGTCCCGTTGTGGCCAACGCTGTGGGACGACTCCGGTCGCGGCGGCTTCCCGCCCGTCGCCCTGGTGTTCACGAAGGATGTCGGCGCGCAGGCGCGGATGAACCGCATCAAGACCGTCCGCTGCCTGTCCCGCACCTGCTGGCAGCCCCGCTGGGAATCCCCCTGGGCTGGTCGCCCGACACCGTCGGAGCGGGACGGCTGGTGGGACTTCACGGCCAGGACGGCCCCAACCTCGTCTGCGCAGACTGCGGTGCGGAATTCGCCACCAAGGAATCTGACTGCTGGACTGACAACCTTGTGGTGCTGACAGCCGCCGCAGTCGTCAGAACCTGTGCTTGAAATCGAGGTTGCTTGAGTGCGCCGACACCGGCAGTGCGATGGTTGTCAGTGCCAGGTGCAAGGGTCGTGGCATGCCTATGTGTGACTACTTCTCGGCCCCCGATGACGATGCAGCCATCCGCGTTCTCGATCAGCCTGGCGGACCGGACACTTCAGAGTTCGACGTGGTTCCCCTCAAGGGGATCGATCCGGTCGTGACGATGGCCTCCCTCGAAGCAATCCTCACTGGCTGCACCTATGACGAGGCATCCCGGGTTCCTCGTGCCGGCCGGCTCCTCTCGTCTCCCGATCACGAGAGCGCGTTCATCATCAGCCTGTCCGACACCCTGCAGGAGGCCCTGGCGTCCGCCGCGCATGATGGCCTGGCTGAAGCTGCCCACGCATGGGCTGAGACGGACGAGGTTCAGGCGTACGGGATCACTGCCGACACCGCTCGTGAGGTGTTGGCCCTGCTGTCCGGACTGGCAGGCCGTGCCGGCTCTGCGTGTCGACGCCTGTACTGCTGGTGGGCCCTGTAAACGGGATGAGTACGAGGGGGATGAGCAGGGCAGAGGCTGTTGCGTTGCTGCAGCGGATCATGGATGCGGACTACGTTTCCGAAGCGGAAGTCCACGGCTGGCTGGAGATGCTGGGCCGAGCCTTGGCATGCCCAACCGACCATGTCAGTGACCTGATCTTCCGGCCGATGCTCCCGGCCCGCCCCAGCGGGGGGCTTCGCCTCAACACCTTCGAGCGCTGCTTCAATCGCCTCAAAAGGCCTCTACAGTATCCCCGCCCGGCCACAGAGCCCCGCACGCCTTTACAATCCGTCGCGATGTTTGGGTGCCCGGGAGGTGTGCCCGGGGGTGGAGGGGACTCAACATGAGAATGAACCGTGCCCTCCAGCGCACTGCCGGCCTCCAGCAGGGCGGCCAAACCCACGGAGTGGCGTTGCCAGTCGACGGTCCACCCCAACGCCCCCGGGTTTCAGTCCGGTTGATCGCGACCAGCTGCTCTCCACGCCGCGCCGCGCGCTCTGGCTCCTTGCCGAGGCCACCGGGTCGTCGGAGGTTGGTGAGCCACTGTCCGACGGGTTTGTCGAGGGCGGTGGCGTGGCGGGGCGCGGCCAGAGTGCCGGCTTCTGTGTAGTAGGCGCGGGCGGCGGCGAGGTTCTCGGCGAACTGTGTGTCGGCGGTGTCCCAGACCAGGCCGAGCTCTTCCAGCTCGTCGGCCCGGGTGCTGGGCATGGTTCCGGCCCGGTACGCCCGCCGCTGACGGGTGTCGTTGTGTCTGTGCTTTCGCTCGCGCAATCACTGTGACGGCCCACGGCAACCTCCGTATCTTGGGGACATGACGGACGAGGAGGAGCCGAGGCTCTACGGGAATCGGTGGGGCGACACATCAGATCCGGCCCCAGGACGGAGCGGGTCCTACAGGGTGGACATGTGCTCGTGCTTCGACCAGACCAGGCCGCATCCGCGGGCCCGAGTCGGGTTCCACACTGAACGGCAGGACACTTCCGCCCCGGGCTGGCGACACCTGCTGGAACTGGTCGAGCAGGCCGCAGACGATGGGCGCGAAGAGTTCCGTCCCCTGATCGAGCTCAGTCCGGAGGAGCGGCGGCAGGTCATCACCCTGCCGGCGAGCATCGCGAGGCTCACGGCGGTCAAGCATCTCGTGCTCTACGGCAGCAACCTGGTCCGCATTCCGCCGGAGATCGGGGCCATGACCAGCCTGGAGGAGTTCACGCCCTACACTTCCTACCGGCTGCACTGGTTCCCCTACGAGATCAGTCGATGCCGGAAGCTGACCCGCAGCACGGTGAGCACGCGCGCGTTGTTCGGCAACTACAAGCTGCGACCGCCCTTCCCGCGGCTTCAGCCTTCCGCGGACTCCGTTGCGGACCTTGATCTGGGAAGCCTGGATCCCCGGCGCTGGGGCGCGACCGCCATGCATCGCTGCAGTGTCTGCGATCGCGCGATCGAACAGGGCGGACTCCATCAGGTGTGGATCTCACTACGCGTGGCCACAGACATCTTGCCGCTGTTGGTCAACGCCTGCTCGCCTGTGTGCGTCGCCGCACTGCCCATCGGTGCTCGTGATTACATCCCGTCACCTCACAAGGGCGGCCAAGTCGACCAGCCGGCGTCGGGCTGGGACTGAATCAGCCGAAGAACCGCCCGCGCGCGGCTCCCCGGAGAAACGAACACAGCCAAGCGCCTGAGGCCCGAATGTTTGGGCGGGGAAGTTGACGCTGCCGATGGGGAATTACGTCACCGTGGACAGGCGCCGCCCTCGTTCGGCGGGCCTGCCGTCCGAGTCCTCACGGACGAACGCGGATGATCGTCTTCCCTTGGCGTCGCTCGGTCGGGTTGAGGGCGGCGACGGCATCGTCGAGGGTCGCGACGTTGCCGATGTTCGTGCGCAGTCGTCCGTCCCGCACCCGCTGGACGATCTCACCCAGTTGGGCACGATCGGACTCGACAACGAAGTCGATGGCCAGGCCGTGGGCGGGCCGCGCCTCAGGCGGCCCAACGACGGTTACCAGTGTTCCTCCCGCCCGGATCAGGCCTGCGGATCGCTTCTGGATGTCGCCGCCGATGACGTCGAAGACCAGGTCGACTTCGCCGACGTCTTCCAGGGTGTCGTTGTCGAGGTCGACGAACTCCATTGCGCCGAAGTCGAGTGCCTTCTGACGGTCAGCGGCACGTCCGGTGCCGATCACATAGGCGCCGGCCTCTCGTGCGAGCTGCGTCACCATCGTCCCGACTGCGCCGGCCGCGCCGTGCGCGAGGACGCTCTGCCCCGCCTGGAGGTGGCCGTGCTGGAACAGTCCCTGCCACGCGGTGAGGCCTGAGATCGGCAGGCTCGCGCCCACGGTGAAGTCGACGTCGCCCGGCAGCGGCGCGAGGTTGCGTGCCTCGACGGCCGCGTACTCGGCGAGGGTGCCGTCGCGATGCCAGTCGGTGAGGCCGAGCACGCGCTGTCCCACCGAGAGACCCGTCGTGCCGTAGCCGAGGGCGGTGACCACTCCGGCCAGCTCATGTCCGGGGATCGACGGTGTTCGGTCGCGGTCGAGGCGATCGGTCCAGGTCGAGGGCCACGCCATCTCGGTCGGGACGAATCCCGACGCATGAATCTGAACGACGACATCGTTTATCGCCGGCTCCGGCTCGGGCCGCTCCGTCAGCGTCATCCCGGCTGTTCCTGCGGACTGGTCCGTCACCACGATCGCTTTCATTTGGACACCTCTCTGTATCAGTCCTCCTCGCCCGCACGGCGCCTACGGTTCATGAGCGTTAGTGGTGTCAGACCTCGGCGTCCTACCACGCTGATCGGCACGGGTGTGGAGCGAAGACATCGTTGTCAAGCGCCGCTTCGAACCGGCTCACCGCTTCCCCGGCACAGGTGGACCACTGCCGCATCTGCTCCGCCCATCGCGGAAGAGTCGGTGATCGCGTTGTTCGTTTGGGTTGGAGGGGGCAACAGTCATCCAGTTCCGGTCGATACTGTTCAAGTCGCGTGTGCACACTGGCATGGTCACTGCTCCTCGGCTTGATCGCACGGCGTGAGGCCGGTTGCTCCTGCCGCTTCGGAAGCCGCCGGTCCGGCCGACGGTCCCGACTTTCGGTGATCCCGCCGTGACCGCACCGCGCAACGAAGCCGCACTCACCGCTTGCCGGCTCACTGTCGGCTGTGCGGTGGCGGTGGCCGCGACCAGTGGTTCCGTCCCATGCCGCTCGGCTTCCGCGGCGATGGCCTTCACCTCGTCTCAATGACCACCGATCGAAACCAGTTCACACAACGATCAAGAGAGCATCTTCAGAGCACGTCAGTGGATCGAGGCTTAGACACTCACTGCTGCCCGTTGATTTCTGCTCAATCGGGCATATGGTGGATGCGCCGGAGTCGCCAGGCGCGGATCTCGCTGTAGAGCACGCATGCCGCAAGTGAGAAGAGCATGGTCTCTATGCCCGCTGACCACGGTTCAGCCACCCACCAGTGACCTATGACCACCCACCCAGCGCCGATCAGCACGGCGAGGAGGTAGTCGCGCAGACGCACGCCCAGTCGACGCACAACGTGTCGTGGTTCAACTGCCATGATGGCCCTGTGTCATCGCAGGATGATGCTTGTTACAAGCGTATGGTGATCACCTTCGCCCGGAAAGTCAACACTGCAGCAGGAACTTGGTGTTGGATCACGCATCGACAAGTTCTTCTGGTCTTGAGGTCTGGTCTCATCCATATCAGGTCGATCACGGCAACTCTTCGGCGTCGGCCAACCAACGCCGTGCTTGGCTTACTTGTCTGCTGAGGTTCAGCGCTGACCGCTGCTGTTCGCGCATGTTGGTGTCAAGGCTGATAGCAGCTTCTACACGCGGTCTTGACAAGCATCACCAACTCGGCCGGGCCGCCTCACCACCGTCGAGGACACCACCGAGACGGTCTGCGCGCGCCGCAGTTACGCCTTCGACGCGCGCACCAACCGCAAGTCCCTTACCACAGCGACAGGCACGCCCGGCGCCGACCAGACTCTTCCTGCTATTTGAACTCTTGCCTCGATATGTGCGTGATGGTCACTCGCGGGTGCTGAGGCACTGGCTTGCCAGGGTCGGCGACTGCGAGTTCAACGGGCCATGAACCACCTGGGTAGACGCCGACGACATCGGTACTGACGCGCGCTGTCGCGCTGAAGCCCCCCGAACCCTGTACGCGAATTTGGACCTCGTAAAATGCCCGGTCCGTGCCGGTATTAACGATCTCCACAGGCACGGTGAATCCCGCGCTGGTGCGGACGGGGGTATAGATCTTGGCATCCCCCTTTGAAGCGATTACTTCCTGAAGGTTCTGGTTGACAGCATTGGTCGAGGACGGCTGGGGGCTCGTCGACGCTTCTCGGGCGGCGTTGGACGTCCGCTCCTTGTCAATGGAGTCGACGGGACCCGATGAACCAGCATGGGCGGACGAGCTAATGGTCGGCGCGGAGGTCGCCTGCGTGCCGCAGCCTGCCACGAGGGGGACCGATGCCAACGCCGTGACTATCAGCGCCGCGACCGGGCCTCGGCCCTTCGTGCGGCCGCGTGAGTCAGGGGTGTCAACTAGAGGGGAGAACATGGTCAACCTGACTTTCGGTGAGTCCGGGATTCTGACGGGCTTTCATTCAAGCAACCCGTTGGTGGTGCAAGGGCCGCGATCAAGCCGGACGTCGACGTTCCAAGCGCGGACGGTTGTGACGACCAGACCGAGCAGGATCGACTGTGCGATCAGGTAGATCAAGATCTTTCGCCGTGCGCTCCAGGCTCGCACGTACTCTACGAAGCTCTGCCTCATCAAGTCCCCCTGACCGCCGTAACGATGTGGACGAGGGTAGAGCTCGCAGATCACAGGCGGCGCGTCCCTGTTCCGATCCACCGAGTTCGAGGGCCGCCATTCAGCCGCAGAGTCAGCGGTTCTCGGCGGGGTCCTCGGCTCGGGCTCGGGTGTTGGCGAGGCGGGACGGTGAACTGTCGAGCCCGGCTTCTACGATGCTGGTCATGGCATGCTTTGAGGATCTTCAGCCCCCGTTCTGGGACACCGGTAGCGACTACGGAGTGCAGTCGCCTCTGACCGGCCGGGCGGTCGGGGAGGCCGAGCGGCTGTTGAACGTCACTCTCCCCGACTCACTGTTGGGCCTGCTCCGCAATCAGAACGGTGGCCAGGTCAGCGACAGCCGGAATGCCTTCCCCACAAGCCGGCCGACCTCATGGAGTGCCGACCACGTTCCGTTCGACAGCGTGATGGGCATCGGTCACCGCGAGCGGACACTGTCCATGCTCGACAGCCCGTACCTGGTGGAAGAATGGGGCCTGCCCACGGCAGTGGTGCTGGTCTCGGGTGACGGGCACTACTGGATCGGGCTCGACTACCGGACCTGCGGCCGACACGGGGAACCGTCCGTTGCCTGGTTCGATGCGGACGACAACTCGGAACTGGTCCTCGCGCCGGACTTCCACTCCTTCATCAAGGGACTCACCTCGGCCCGGGAGTTCCAGAGTGAGCGGAGCGAAGGCGCACCCGATTGACCTCACCGGTGAAGGGTCCTCGCGCTGTCGCCACCGTGATCGACTCCAGAGCGTCAAGGCCGCCGAGACCGTCGGCAAGGACTCTCGCGGTTATGACTCCGCGAAAAAGATCAACGGGAGGAAGCGACACCTCGTGGTGGACACCCGGGGGCTCCCGCTGCTGTTCCTGGTCACCCCGCCGACATGACTGACCGCGACGCCGCCAAGGAAGTCCTCTTCCGCCTCCGGCTCATGCACCCCGAGATCACCATCGTCTGGGCCGACTCCGCCTACGCCGGCCAGCTCCTCGATTGGGCGAAAACCTACCTTCGGTTAGCGGTCAAGACTGTCAGCCGGCCCAAGAGCACCTCTGGGTTCGTCGTCCTGCCCCACAGATGGGTCGTCGAACGCACACTGGCATGGCTCATGCACGCACGCCGCCATGCCCGCGACTACGAGCGGCTCGTCCAGCACAGCGAAGCCCTCATCACCTGGGCAGCCATCACCTTGATGACAAGGCGCCTGACCTCCCGACTCAGCTGACCGCTCGGCCCGTCAGGTGTCGTACTCGCCGTTCCACGGAGCCGAGAAGCCCAACCGATCCGGGTAGAGCTCAGCCCAGTCGTCCTCGCCGTCCTCGTCCTCGGCATGGCACTCCGTGATGAGGCCGAAGACCACACCATCAACGGTGAGCTGGAACGGCTGGATCGCGATGTCGCAGTACTCACGCTCTGGGAGGCCGGCGAGGACGGAGGCCAGCCGGACTTCCGCGCGGGCAACCACGGAACTCTCGTCATGGGGACGCTTCATCTGCTCTGACCAAGTACCGGCGCACCAGATGTCGGACGCCTGGTGGTGCCCGCCGTGGTCGAACTTGTGCAGCACGACGAAGAGCCGTTTCTGCTTCTCCCAGCCGTCCCCCATCGCGAACCCATCTGGGAATGCATAGGTGATCGAAGCCAGAAACTGGCCGCCGCTGAACCGGCCGATGGTGCTCGTTCGAGAGTCCGGCTCGTGGGCGATAGGGATGATCTCAGGGACAGCCATGCCCGCACCTTAAACACCAGGTGAGCCCCGCCTCTCACTGGGTCCGAGATCGGAAACAGGCACTCACCGCAGCCGGACCACGGTGCGGGTCCCGTGTCGGCCCGACCCGGCCAGCACCTCCACGACCCTGTCGGTCTCCACCCGCGTGTACGTCTCCCTCTGCGCCCGGCGGTCTCCCGCCACGGTCGAACTGGTCAGGGCAGACCCCATACGTGCCGCGAGAACGGGTTCCAGCCGGGCCGACAACCGGATCGGACCGCCCTCGTCCCCCACCGCGAGGGCCAGGTGGTGCGGCCGGAGCCTCGGCCCCATGAACCCGACCACCAGGGCGTCGACCGTGTCCGTGTGCCTGACCTTCACCCACTTGCGGCGCCCTGCCCGGTAGCTGGTAGCGGCCGGCTTGGCGACGATCTCCTCAATCCCTTGCTTGTTTCCGCAGACACTGTGTTCCGCGCAGGTCGTGTCTCGTTCCGGCGGAACCATGTCGAGTGGTGTGTCTCCGCGATCCAGGAGAGGTTGTTGCGTTGAGAAGGAATGTATTTGGTTCCTCGAGAAGAACCATTGTGGTCTCTCACGGCCTGCAGGTCGGCGAGCCGTAGAGCACCTCTAGGGTGTGCAGCGAGAAGATCCACCGATCGGCCCGGAGATGCCATGCCTCTGCAGATGAAGTTGGGTGCGATAACACTCGATTGTCCTGATCCGCTGGCTCTTGCGGCGTTCTATCAGCAGGCCACCGGCCTCGAACTGCATCCGAAGTCGAACGCCGACTTCGCCGGGCTCAACCGCGAGGACGGACTTTTCATCGGCTTTCAGCGGGTCGACGAATACCGGGCTCCGAGCTGGCCCGACCAAACCGTTCCCCAGCAGCTTCACATCTGCTTCAACATTGAGATCGAGGACGACCTGGACGAGGCCGAGACCCAACTGCTGGAGCTGGGCGCGGGCAAGCCGGATCACCAACCTCATAATGAGGCCAAGGCGCGGGTCCTCACCGATCCGGCTGGGCATCCCTTCTGCCTGGTCAGACGCTGACTGCTCGAGCTCGGCATGGCCAGCGCGCTGCTTTCCCTTCGTCTCGACTCACCTCCTTCGGTGAGCCCGGCCTGGGCGAGGTGGTGGCGGGTGTTCAGGAGACGTCTGCCGCCCGGCACCACCCGCACGCGTCCGGCCTGCCGGTCGGCGACAACGGCGGCATGCCGCGCCTCCAGTGCCGCGAGGCGGCGGGACTTGCGGAACCACTCACTCTTCGACCGGTAGCCACCCGCCGCGCGCTTGGTGCCCTTCTCCCCGATCGGGAGGGACAGGCAGTGGCGCAGCGTCCTGATCCCGGCTGCCAGATTCTGGACGTGCGCGGCCTGGCAACGGCGCGCGAGCGCCCACTGATCGTGCGTGGCCTTGGTGATCGCACCCGCGATCCGCGACGACGACAGCACCGTCAGCTCCCGCTTACGCGTGACCCACGTCTGAGCACTGTGATCGTGGCCATCCGCACAGCGGGCCTTGAGACATGTACGACTCGGCCCGCTGTCCCCAAGCCACCCACCACCGTGAGCACCGCCCGGTTGGGCTGCGGTCCGGAGCGGAGGCCCGGCGGTCTATTCCCTGCGCCCGGCGACGAACTGCGTGGCGGCGGTGAACACGGCAAGGATCACCGCGGAGATCGCCAGCATGACGCCGGTGGGGGCGAGCAGTTTCGCCGCATCGGGGGTCGTGGCCATCAGGGTGAACAGGCGGTTGACCGGGGGCATGCCCTTGGCGAAGAGGGCTCCTATCACCAGCGCGAGGGCGGCGACCAGCGCGTACCCCTGCCGTTTGAAGACCAGCCGCGAGCACAGCACGCCGATGGCGATGCCGACGAGGGCACAGGTGAGCTGCGCCTCGAGGCCCAGGAGGAGGTCAGTCGTGGTGACCACGTAGTCGCCCATCCACAAGGGGAAGGACAGTCCGAAGACCATCAGGACGAGACAGCTCAGCAGGGCCGTGCCGATCGCCGCGACCAGGACCGTGAGCGACCGGCCGCCCGCGGTGATGACGACGATCGCCCGCTGCGGCGGGTCGTCCAGGCTCATCAGAGCGATGGTCAGCCAGGTCGAGCACACGAACAGCGCGCCGGCGGAGGAGGCGTAGGCGGGGGGCAGCGGGCCGCTGCCGTTGACGGTGAGCACGCCCATGAGGCCCATGAACAGGAGCAGCGGGGCGAGGTAGCGCTGCGTGTGCAGCACGGTGGCCAAGGTGTAGCGGATGAGCGCGATCACCGCATGTCTCCGTTCGTCGCGGCGTTCGGCGGCCGGTGGTGGTCCGTGGTCGTGCCGGTGACGCGCTCGACGGACCAGCCGTGCTGGAGCGCGGTGAACAGCAGAGCGTCGGTGGACTCGCGTCCCACGCGCATCCTGACGCCCGTGACGTCCCGGCTCACCGTCAGCACACCGTCCAGTTGTTCCCAGGCGAGGTCCTGCGGTACGCGGCCGTCCCCGCCCGCGGTCAGGACGACGTCGGACGCGGGTCGCTGCTCGGTGGCCCACGGCTCCGGTCGCCGCAACGACACGCGGCCCTTGCTGACCGTGTAGGTCCGGGTGGCGCGGGCCCGGGTGACCGACTCACGGTGGTCGGTGAACGCGACGGTGCCGCCGGAGGACGCGACCTCGGTCATGATCTCGGCGAGCACGCCGTGGGCGTCGGCGTCCAGCCCGGACCACGGCTCGTCCAGGACGAGCAGCCCGGGTTCCACCAGGAGGGCCTGAGCCAGCGCGACCTTCTGAGCGTTGCCCTTCGACAGGCTCCGCAGGGGGGCGTGCTTGCCGCCCACCAGGGCGAGTCGGTCCAGCAGCTGGCCGGCCCGAGCCGAGGCGACCGAGGTGGTCAGCCCGCGGACGCGGCCCATGTGCGTCAGGTACGCCGCGGCCGACATGCGTTCGTTGGGGGAGAACCGGTCCGGGACGTACCCGACAACGGGCGGCCGGGCGGCCACCGTGCCGCGGGTTGGCCGGGACAGGCCCACCGCGATCCGCAGTAGCGTCGACTTCCCCGATCCGTTCCCGCCTGCGAATGCCACGACCTCACCGGCCGAGGCCTCCACGTCCACGTCTTTCAGGATCCAATCGCCACGGCCATAGCGCTTGCTCACGGCTTGAAGACGTAACAACTGATCTCCTTCATCCGGTACAACACCCCCTGATGCTCGCAGATTACGGTGCCCGTCCGCTTGGCCTGAACAGCGATCCGCTCCAGCGCTCCCAGATCGGCTGGAGCAACGGGCTGTCCTACCAGCGGCTATACGAGGTCGCCCGCGGAGTCCGGGTGATGCACGGGTCGCGTGTCGAACGAGAGCGATTTGCGGTCGTCAATGGGGGCAGGATCATCCGCCTGGCCATGGAGATCGACCGGGTTGTCGACGTCCCTGGTGGGCGCCGGTCCTTCGAAGGCTGCATCCTCGGTCCTGGGCATCCGGTCCACGACCACCTGCCCGCTTGGCCCAGGTGAACAGCGAGCAGCCGGTGGCGTCCTGCGAACAGGAGTACGGGCCCGTGCGAAGGCTTCGCGCGTTCCTCAACCTCCGGCCGGGGCCAGGGGATCGACGCCAGGCCTCACGCGGGCAACAGTATCCGTTATGAAACACGTCACTGCCAACGAATATCGTCAGATCAGTGGCTTGAAATCGCCAACATCGATAGCGTCTGCCAGCATGACTGAGGAGACACTAGGCACCCTCCTGCCCGTCACGGAGCGCACCCGCCATCGACGCCTGCGGGAGCAGGGCAGCCGGAGCCGGGCGGATCTCGAGGCCATCCTGGACACGGGGTTCCTGTGCCATCTCGGCGTGGTCGTCGACGGCGCCCCGATGGTGGTCCCGACCGTGTACGGAACGGATGAGAGCACGGTCTATTTTCATGGCTCGGTAGCAAGCCGGAGCCTACGCGCCGCGCCGAACGCGTCGGTGTGCCTGACCGTCACGCACGTCGACGGCCTCGTCCTGGCGCGCTCGGTGTTCGAGCACGGGGTCAACTACCGCAGCGCGATGATCTACGGCATACCGCGAGCCGTGACCGACCCCGAGGAGAAGCTCTACGGCTTGCGCTGCCTCACCGAGCAGGTCGCCGCGGGCCAGTGGGGCTACGCGCGCCTCCCCAACCGCAAGGAACTCGCGGCGACCGCACTGCTGGCACTCCCTCTTGACGAGGCCTCCGTCAAGGTGCGCACCGGCCCGCCGGACGACGGCGACGGACCCGACGCCGAACTGGGCCTATGGGCGGGCGTTCTCCCCATGCGTACGGAATGGGGTGAACCGGAACCGGACCCGGCGCTCTCGGAACATGTCCCCGTACCGCCCCACATCGTCCATCTCGCCACTCAAGCCGTCCCCCTCGTCAGCCGTCGCACTTCACGCTGATCCGCTCTCCGAGGAGTGGGAGACCATACCGCGCGAGGCCAGGGATGCCTTCATGGCGCAGTCGCTCGTGGAGTGCACCCTCTTCGGAGAGCCGGACGCGGCACCCGGACGCAGTGTCGATGACCGTTCGGTTCGATGAGCAGCAGGGGCATCTCGACGAGGTATTCGTCAAGATCCACGGCGAGCGGCATTACCTGTGGCGGGCCGTCGACCAGTACGGGAACGTGCTGGACGTCCTGGTCCAGTCCCGGCGGGACGCGAAGGCCGCCAAGCGGTTCCTGGCCAAGCTCTTGAAGAAGCACAACCTGAAGAGCTACCAGGTCGCCCACCGTGCGTTGATGAGCTCGGTCGAGCACCGCGCCCACAAGAGGCTGAACAACCGGGCCGAGAACTCCCACCAGCTGGCTTTATTCACGAGTAGTGGCTCCGGCACAACTTCTGTGACGCCATCACTGTCCGTCACGACAACAGGACTCACTTCCGGAGGAGTTGGAAGCCAGCGTGGCCGAACATCTGTGCCGGGGCACGGCCAGCGCCGGTGGTTCGGCACCTGCCCATGGACTCGGCCCTGGCCTGGACCGCTTCCAACTCCTCCGCTGTCCGGCTGAGTACGCGTACTCAGGTGCCGTCTGCCGGGCTCCTCCATGCTGGGGCGCGAACGCCGGACCGTCTCAGGGGGACATACGCATGGACCACGCGCTGCAGCTGCGCACTGCCACGCCTCGGGATCACGACTGGATCCACGAACTGAGCCACCGCGTGTACGCGGAGGAGCTCGGCCAGCATCCGGTGGATCCGTCGGGAAGGCTGAGTGACGGACTCGACGGCGACAACGTCTATCTCGTGGCCGCGCGCGGCGAGACGCGGATCGGCTTCGTCAGCCTCACCCCGCCATGGGTCGGCCGCTACTCCCTCGACAAGTACCTGACGCGCGAGGAGCTGCCGGTCCTGACCGAGGAGGCGCCGTTCGAGATCCGCGTCCTGACCGTCGAGGAGCACTGGCGGTCCACCGCGGCGGCGCCACTGCTCATGTACGCGGCGCTGCGCTGGGTCGCTGCGCGGGGCGGCCGCCGGCTGGTGGCGATGGGACGCACGGAGCTGCTCGACATGTACCTCGCCGCCGGGCTGCGGCCAGTGGGGCGCACGGTCCGCTCGGGCGCGGTCTCGTTCGAGGTCCTCAGCGGTTCCGTGGCCGAGCTGACGAGGACGGTCGCGGAGCGCCACGGCCGGATCCTGGAGCGGCTGCGGACGGGCCTCGACTGGCGGCTCGACGTGCCCTTCGCGCCGCGTGCGGACGGCTGTGAGCACGGCGGGGCGTTCTTCTCGGCGATCGGCACCGGCTTCCGGACCCTGACTCGCCGTCACGAGGTGGTCGCGGCGGATGTGCTGGACGCCTGGTTCCCGCCGTCCCCAGGGGTCCGCGCGGTCCTCTCGGAGGATCCGGGGTGGGCGGCCCGGACCTCGCCGCCGACGGGCGCGGAGGGACTGCTCGCGGAGATCGCCGGGGTCCGCAGGCTGCCGGTGGAGTCGCTGGTCGTCGGGGCGGGCTCGTCCGATCTGATCTTCCGCGCGTTCGGCCGGTGGCTGACGCCGGGGAGCCGGGTGCTCCTGCTCGATCCGGGCTACGGCGAGTACGCCCACGTCACCGAGCGGGTGATCGGCTGCCGGGTCGACCGGCTTCAGCTGCGCCGGGAGGACGGCTGGCTGCTGGACCCGGCCCGGCTCGCCACCGCGACCGGCGACGGACGGTACGACCTCGTGGTCGTGGTCAACCCGAACAACCCGACCGGCCGCCACGCCCCGGCCGACGCGCTGCGCGCGGTGATCGAGGCCTCGCCCGTGCGGACCCGGTGGTGGATCGACGAGGCGTACCTGGGGTATGCCGATCCGGCGGACTCGCTTGCCGGGCTCGCCTCGGTCGACGCCCGGGTCGTGGTCTGCACCTCGCTGTCGAAGATGTACGCGCTGTCGGGGATGCGGGCCGCGTACCTGGTGGCCTGCCCGGAGACGGCCGGGGAGCTGCGGCGCTGGACGCCGCCGTGGCCCGTGAGCCTGCCGGCCCAGCTGGCTGCCGTGACGGCGCTGCGCGACCCCGCTTACTACTCGGAGCGCTGGGCCCGCACCCATGTGCTGCGCCGGGGACTGGCGTACGGCCTCGAGGAGTTGGACGGGTTCTCCTCGGTCGACGAGGGGGTGGCGAACTTCCTCACGGTGACCCTGCCGCCGGACGGACCGAGCGCGGCGAGGCTGGTGCGCGAGTGCCGGCGGCACGACGTCTTCCTGCGTGACCTGTCGCCGATGTCCCCGGCGTACGAGGGGCGGACCGTCCGGATCGCCGTCCGCGACACGGCGGAGAACGCGCGGATCGTGGCGGCGTGCCAGAGCGCCCTGGACGCGCTGCGCACGCCGGCTGCAGTGGTGTCGGGCGCGCCGGAACGGGTCTCCCGGTGACGGTCGCGGGTCTCGTGCCGTACCTCGGCGGGGCACTGGCGGTCGGAGGCGTCGCGGTGGCGGCGACCCGGCGCCGTGAACTGATGGTCCGTTGGTGCGTGTGGGCGCTTGGAGTGCCCCTGGTGACCGCCGCGTTCTGGCTCGGTCCACCGGGGATCGCGGTGCTCGCGGCCGTGGTCGGTGTGGTCGCGGTGGCGGAGTTCGGCGGGCTGCTCCGGCTGGGTCCGGTGGACCGGGCGGTGCTGGCCGCGGCGCTCGTCGGACTCGTCCTCACCGCCTGGCTGGCCCCCGGGGAGGTGCTCCGGGTGGCGGCGGCCGGGGCGCTTGCGATTGCCGGGGTGCCGTTGCTCTCGGGCGACGTGGAGCACGGGCTCCGCCGCCTGGGGGCGGGCCTGCTGGGGCTCGTGTGGCTGGGCACCCTGGCCGGCCTCGTATCGTCCGGCGCCCTCGGCCTCGTCCTGTTCGTGGCCGTGTCGATCGCCGACATCGTCGCGTACGCGGCGGGTCGCCGTCTCGGCGGCCCCCGGCTCTCCCCGCTGTCGCCCGCCAAGCGGTGGAGCGGCACCCTGGCCGGGGCCGCGGCCGGTCTCCTCACGCTGGCCGTGCTGTCCTCCTTGACGTGGCAGACGGCGGTGGCCGTGGCGGTCGGCGGCCCGCTCGGGGACCTGCTGGAGTCGATGGTCAAGCGGGGCGCCCGCGCCAAGGACGCCGGCCGGTGGCTGCCCGGCTCCGGCGGCATCCTCGACCGGATCGACTCCCTCCTCGTCGCTCTGGCGGTGCTGTTGGTGCTGGAGTGAGCCACGGGGCGGCGGCTTCATACGCGGCAAGCGGCTTTGGCTCAACTTCTATGGAGCATGCACTCTGAGTGATCGATGACCTCATGATGTCCTTCGTCAGGTTGCCCGAAACTGATCAGCGCTCCGGCGGCTCTGGCTGACAGTTCGAGCTGTGGACGAGGTACGACCGGAAAGTCTGCTGTTCCCATCGCTGGACATCTCGGTGTTGTCAGTGGAGATCTGGGTCATGCCGATGAAGGGTGCCGCGCCCTCCCCAGATCAGATTGCGGGGCGACGCAGCACGTCAGTGGGCTCCCAATCGCTCTTCCAGAAGGCTTCAAGCCCGTGCTCGTTGATGAACTGACGCTCCACCTCATGGATGGGGTACATCCCTTGGATGTTGATCACGTCGTGACCTTCGTGTCCCGGAACGCCAACGTCGACGCCTAGTGTCTCGTGATCCTGTCCATGTCAGTTCGAGTTGTTATTGACGAGTTTCTTCACGTTGGTCGCGACGAGCCTGACCTTCGCGAGGACCTCG
>NZ_JBHVEE010000143.1:0-25661 GCF_042802415.1 Streptomyces sp. NPDC057486
TCAACGTGCCCAAGTCATCACTCGAGCCACGCGACTTCGACGTCAGAGTCGACAGGACCTGCGCCCCCATGTCGAACTTCATTCGCTTCCCCCTGTCGAGCTAAATGATCTGGTACGACGATATCCTTATCGGCATGGCTCGTTGGTTCAACCGACACTCCTGCGCCGTGACGAACGCATGACACGGCTGCGAACGAGCGAAGTCGCTGAACCATGGGTTGCGGGGCGTTGTTGGAACCGGGACGTCATCGCCCCGCCGGTCATCGTTGCGCACATGATCATCACGGCGGTAGAGGGGCGGGAACGGCGCTGGTTGTGGGGTGCAAGCAGAGTCAGTCGCGGTTGCGGGCGCAGAGGCCTTGCTGATGCTGTTCGGCGCGCGTGCGCCGGCTCCTGTGCGGGTTTCGGGTGCGCACCCGGCCTGTCGAACGGGTGCGCACCCGGCTTACGCGGGGGAGTGCTCCTGAATACGCGCCCCGCCGCTCTCGCGTTCAGCCCGCGCGAAAATCTCTCCGCGCCGCCATGACCCGCCGTCTCACCCGCAGGCGTTTCGCGCAGGGAGGGGGCAGCTGATCTCCCCTCCCCCTTGAAGCCGCGGTGACCGGACCCGCCGGTTCAGAGCCCTGGGGTCGGGCACGCCTTCGAGGGAACGCGCTCAGGCGGCGCGGCGGGTGACCGCCCACGAAGCGGCGGCGACGGTGCCCGCCACGGTGAAGACGGCGGGCCAGGCGCCGAGCTTCTTGGCCAGAGGGTGCGATCCGGCGAACGCGGCGACGTACGCCGTGGTCAGAGCGGTGGCCGCACGCGGTCCGGCCTGTCGGTTCCACTCGTACGCGGCGACCGTGCCCGCTGCGGCGAGCGCGACCCCGCCGAGCGGCCGCTTCTTGGTCCACCGCGCGACCGCGTACCCGCCGACGAGTCCGCTCGCCGCAACTGCCGCCGTAGGAACCTTTGCCATCGCCGCCACCTTCGCCTTCTCGTGTCGTGGCTTTTTTCTCGTGCTGCGGCTTCCGAGGCTAGCGCGGCGGGCGGACGCCCCGACTCGCCAGGGGGTGCACAAGCGTTTACCCTGCGAGGTGAACATCTGTGCACCCCTGGCTTCCGCTGCCACCGCCGAGCACCCCACGGAGATCGCATGCCCGCGGACACCTCTGTCCCCGACGGGTCGGCCGCCCCGACCCCGGCCCCGTACCACCCCCGTTTCGCCGTGGGCGTCCTCGCCTTCTGTGGGGTCGTCGTCGCGATCATGCAGACGATCGTCGTCCCGCTGCTCCCGCACATCCCGGCCCTCACCGGCGCGACCCCCGCCGCCGCGAGCTGGCTGGTCACCGTCACCCTTCTCACCGGCGCCGTCTTCACGCCCGTCCTGGGCCGGGTCGGCGACATGTACGGCAAGCGGCGGGTGCTCGTCGCCTCGCTCGTGGTGCTGGTCATCGGTTCCGTGTTGTGCGCGGTGAGCTCCCACATCGGCGTGCTGATCACCGGCCGCGCCCTCCAGGGTGCCGCGCTCGCCGTCGTACCGCTGGGCATCAGCATCCTGCGCGACGAACTCCCGCCCGAGCGGGTCCTCTCCGCGGTCGCCCTGATGAGTTCGACGCTCGGCATCGGCGCGGCCGTCGGGCTGCCGGTCGCCGCGCTCGTCGTCGAACACTTCGACTGGCACACCATGTTCTGGGTGTCGGGAGTGATCGGAGTCATCGACATCGTGCTGGTGCTCTGCTGTGTTCCCGAGTCCCCGCTGCGCACCCGCGGCCGCTTCGACGCCGTCGGCGCGCTCGGGCTGTCCGCGGCGCTGGTCTGTCTGCTGCTCGCGGTGACGCAGGGCGCCGACTGGGGCTGGACGTCCGCCCGCACCGTCGGGCTGCTCGTCGGCGCCGTCGTGGTGGCGCTGCTCTGGGGCGCGTACGAGCTCCGCGTGACGACGCCCATGGTCGACCTGCGGGTCTCGGCCCGCCCGGCCGTCCTGCTGACCAACGTCGCCGCCTTGCTGATCGGCTTCGCTTTCTACGCGAACTCCCTGGTCACCGCGCAGATGGTGCAGGAGCCGAAGGCGACCGGTTACGGGCTCGGTGCCTCGCTCGTCGTCAGCGGACTGTGCCTGCTGCCGGGCGGCGTGTCGATGGTGGCGCTCTCGCCGGTCTCGGCCCGGATCTCCGCACGGTACGGACCGAAGGTCAGCCTGATGCTGGCGGCCGCGATCATCGCCGTCGGCTATGTGGTGCGCTACTTCACCAGCCACAGCCTGTGGCTGATCATCGCCGGCGCGACGGTCGTCGCGTCGGGCACGGCCATCGCGTACTCGGCGCTGCCCGCGCTGGTGATGCGCGGGGTCCCGGTCAGCGAGACGGGCGCGGCCAACGGTCTCAACACGCTGATGAGATCGATCGGGCAGGCGTTCTGCAGCGCGACGGTGGCCGCCGTGCTGACCAACCTCACGTTCCGGGTGGGCGGCCGGACGGCTCCGACGCTCCACGCGTATCAGCTGGTCTTCTTGATCGCGGCGGGCGCGGCGCTGCTGGCGTTGACGGTCACGCTGTTCCTGCCCGGCAGGCGTACGGCCGGGGCGGGTACGGTCGGAGAGAGCCGCGACGGCCGCAAGGGCGGTGCGCGGACGATCACGATCGAGGAGGGCGCATGACCGGCAGCCAGGCCACCGCTCCGGCTCCGGCCCCCACCGACCCCGGCACGGGCCGGGACGCGATCCTGCGGGCGGCCCGGCGGGCGTTCACCCAGCGCCCGTACGCGGATGTGACCATCCGGGGGATCGCCGCCGACGCGGGAGTCAGCCCCTCCCTGGTGGTCAAGCACTTCGGCCGCAAGGAAGAACTCTTCAAGACGGTCGCCGACTTCGGCCCGGCTGCCGAGGAGCTCTTCGACGCCCCGCTGGACGAGCTCGGCCGCCACATGGTGATCACGCTCGTGCGCCGCCGCCGCGAACAGCAGACGGATCCGCTCCTGCGCGTCGTGTTCTCCCTCGGCAACCGGGACGAACGGTCGCTGCTGCGCGACCGCTTCCACGAACAGGTCACCGAGGCGCTCACCGCCCGACTCCCCGGCCACGAACGCGCCCTGCGCGCCGAACTGATCGCCGGCCACCTCCTCGGCCTCGGCGCCACCCTGAGCCTGCACCGCGAGGGTGCGGGTGCACTGGCCACCCCCGAACACCTCGCGGACCTGTACGCGCCCGCGCTCCAGACCCTGATCACGGGCTGAGGGCGGCACGATCCGCCGGTGCGGTGTGCGTGGTCCCCGGCGCGCGGGACAGGACGTGCACCTGGACCGGCAGGGCAAACTGTGCGCGCAGATCGCGGAGTTCATGGCCCGCGTGGTGCGACCGACCGTGAGGTATGGTCTGGGCCATTCGGCGAGGGGGGCCTCATGTCTGTCCGTACGTTCACACGTGCCACCGCAGCGCTGCCGCTGCTTCTGGGTGCGTTCCTGGTGGGCTGCAGCAGCGTCGACACGACGGAAGGGCCCGGCGGCGACGTCCCGTACGTGGCGCCGTCGGCGAACGCGGCAGCCGCGTCCAAGGCGGCCGCGGCGCAGGTGGAAGCGGACGCCGAGGCGTCAGCCGCCGCGGAGGCCGCCGCCGCATCCGGGACGCTCGCGACCAGGCCGGCACAGGTCCGCGACGCCTTCGCCACGTTCCAGGCCACCCTGGACGAGACCTGCACCCCCGGCGCGGGCGACTGCGGCTACGTCCTGGGCCGGATCAGTGACCAACTGATGGGCCTGGAAGCGTCGATGAAGGCGTACCCGAACGGCCCGGGCCACTTCAAGGAGCCCATGGCGTGGTTGGCCGCCCTGCGCACGTCCATGAAGGACGACACCTCCACGGACAATCTGGAGAAGCACCGCTCCGAGCTGTTCGGCACGCGCGACCGCATCAACACCTGGATGCAGGGCCACCCGGAGGACTACCGCTGACGGGGCCGCGCCGTCCACGGCACCCGGCCCGCCGTTCGCGTGCCGAGTTCACCGCCGCCGTCAGGCAGGACGCGGAGCCCGCCGGTCCTTACGCTGTGCCAGCTCCTCGTCGTCGACCAGCGTCAGCATGGGCTGACCCGGCGCGCACAGCATCGTCACGAGGAACCGGCTCCGGGAGTCCGTCCGGTTGTTTCCGTCCTGATAGTGAATGACGTCGCCGCCCGGCTCCCAGAATGTTTCCCCGGCCTTGATCACGCGCTCCGGCTCGCCTTCGAGCTCGAAGAGCATCTCCCCCTCCAGCATGTAGCCGAATGCCGGGCCCGAGTGCCGGTGCGGAGGTGTGCCGGGGTCGCCCGGGGGAAATTCGACGAGAACGGTCATCGCCTCGACCCCCTCCGGGATGTAGGGCGGCTTTGCCGTCTGCAGCACGGTCAGCGCGGTCTTCCACGCGTCGGACCGCGGTCCCTGCTCCGTGTTCGCCGGCTCGGTGCTCGACATGGTGAAGCCTCCAGTGGTGCATGGCGGTCTGTGGAGCCGCCCGGGTCAAACAGCGAGGTTCGATCACCCCTGTGGGGAATGACGGCCCATGCGGCTCGGACGGGGCGGAGAGCTTGTCGCTGTTACTGCTGCCGCGCCTGTTCGGCAGCTACGACCGAATGCCCTCGTGATGCGCGACATCGCCGCCATTCGGACCACGTGGTCGCCGCCGCAGCCCAGCTGTCCTTGGCGCCGGCCCCAAGTGCCGGACGGAACGCACGAAGCCGCCGGGGTGGAGCATGGAAACGCCCGGTGACGGCGGCGTCTTGCAGCCGGACCCCGGTCTGCACGGTCAGTCTCGCATCGGCTCGGACATGGCGCCTGTTGCCCGATGCCGCTCGCCGGGCAGCTGTCCGACGCGCTCGGCCGGATCGCCGAGGAAATCATGCCCGGACTGCGGTGATGGCCCACCTGCTTCCCTGCCCCTTAGAGTCATGCTCATGGTCACCCCTGAACTCGAAGAACGCCTGGCGGCACTGGAGAAGAGTCAGGAGCGCATGGCCTCGGACCTGGCACGTCTGGAGAGCGCCGTACAGGACATGAGGCGACCGAGCTTCTCGTTCGTCGTCCGGGTGGCCATCGGCCTCATCGTGCTGTGGGTGGCGCTGCAGTTCGTGCCGATGGTCGCTCTGATGCTGGGCTCGGCGATCTTCAACCAGGGCGGCCGGCCGGCGATCGGGGCGATCGCGCTGATCGTGATCGTGGCGGTGGCCGTGACCGTCACGGTCAAGGCAGTGCGCAACCGCAGGGCTTCGGCTTCCCGCTGACCAGGAGGCTGCTCGGGCCGGGAAATCCGAAGGCGCCCACGGTCCACGGCTCCCTAAGCTCGCCCCATGCCACTCCCAGAATTGCAGCCGATCAAGGCCTTCCTCTCGGCCTTCGCCCGCCGCCAGGCCGCGCGGACCATCGACCTCCCGGGCGGATTCGCCGTCCTCGACGACGCCTTCGCGCACTCGCACGCGAACAACCAGGTCGTCATCGACGGGCCCGCCGCCCCCGAGACGCTGCCCGGCATCGCGGACGAGGCGCTGGTACATCTGCCGTTCCGACGGATCTCCTTCCTCGACGACGAGACGGGGAGGGCGTGCGCGGAGCCGCTGATCCGCGCCGGATACACCCACTCCGTCCAACTGGTCATGGCACACACAGGTCCGGTGCCGGGCGGCAGCCACGTGGAGGCGGTGGACCTCGACGCGATCCGTGCGCCGCTCACCCGGCGCTGGCGCGGCTTCCTCCCCGACGCCGACGACACGGTCGTACGCCACCTCGTCGACCGCCGCGAGACCCGCCGTCGCGGCGCCGACGCCGTGCACTTCATAGCGGCACGCACGGACGAGGGTGAGGTCGCCTCGTGGGCGGACCTCTATCTGGACCCGGCAACCGGCATCGCCCAGATCGAGGACCTGATGACCTCCGAGACCCACCTCGGCCGCGGCCACGCCGACGCGGTCCTGGCCACAGCCCTGCGCATGGCCACCGACGCGGACTGCGGTACGAGGTTCCTGATCGCCGACGCGGACGACTGGCCACGCCATTGGTACGAGCGCCGCGGCTTCTCGTCCATCGGGCAGTCGCACCGCTTCGAACGCGGCTGAGGGCGGCTTCGGACTTCGGAGGGCGGCGTCGGCTGTCGAATGATCCGAAGCAGTCACGGCCCCGACGGCAGTCGGGCGTCGGCGCACGGCCTGGTGCGGCTCCTGCCCGGCAGCCGCCGAGGGGAGCCCCCGGTTCGCCGCCTGGCGAGGCCCTGTGCGCGAGCAGACAATGGTGGGCAGGGCCGATGACGGTCAGGGGGGCAGCAGCTGCGCGCTTCGGCAGCCGTCCAGGAGGTAGCGATGCACCAGACGAATCTCACTGGGGAGTCGGCCGAGTACGTCACCGCCCGCGAAGAGCTGCGCCACGCCGAGATCGAGCTGATGCGCCATCGCGAACGAGTCGCCGACCTGCGTCGGCGGCTGCCGCCGGGACCTGTCGTCGACGACTACCTCTTCGAAGAGGGCCCCGCGGACCTGCACGCCGGTGACGCGCCGACGCGAACCGTGCGACTCAGTGAGCTGTTCACCCGGCCCGGGCGCGACCTGGTCATCTACCAATTCATGTATGGCAAGCAGCAGACCCAGCCCTGCCCCATGTGCACGATGTGGATCGACGGGTTCAACGGAATCGCCCCCCACGTTGCGCAGAACGTCGACTTCGCCGTCGTTGCCGCAGCCGAGCTGCCCGTGCTGCGCGCGCACGCCCGAAACCGCCAGTGGACGAACCTGCGCCTGCTCAGTGCCGGGGCGAGCACCTTCAAATACGACCTCGGCAGCGAGGACACCGAAGGCAACCAGGACTCGACGGTGTCGGTGTTCACCCGCGACAGCAACGGGTCGGTGCACCACTTCTACTCCGTGCACCCCCGCATGTCCGACGACATCGACCAACGCGGCATCGACCTGCTCAGCCCGGTGTGGCACCTCCTCGACCTCACGCGCCAAGGTCGGGACGACTGGTTCCCCGCACTCAGCTACTAGCGTGACAGCCCTCGGCCGGGGCACGTCCGGCGGTTCACGCCCGTGGGTCGGTTGTGGGCCGCCGGAGCCGCGCGGACAGGGCGCGTCGGACTGATGCCGCGGCAGGTGCGCGTTCAGTAGCCGCTCGTGGTTGTCGGCTTCCTGCCCCGGTCAGCTTTCCCCGGCGACCGCCGCGTCCCTGTTGCCGTCCCTGTGTGCGGCATAGCGCGGGGCGTGCCGCGGCCAGGGCTTGGCCGCCTCGATCTGCGCGGCCAGTTCCAGCAGCAACTTCTCCCCGCCGGGCTTGGCCACGAGCTGCACCGCGACGGGCATGGCGTCGACGCCCACACCCACGGGAACCGCGAGCGCCGGCCAGCCCGCGATGTTCCAGGAGCCGAACAGCGAGGCCGTACGGGTGCTGACTGCCGTGGTGCGCAGCCCACCGGCGTCGCCCCACCGTTTGGCCTGCGCCGCCGGCTGGCTGAGCGCGGGGAGCAGCAGCACGTCCATCTGCCCGAAGAAACGTTCCGCGGCGTCGGTGCGCCAGCGGTCGCGCCCGTGCGCCCCGTCCAGGTGAAGGGCTGCCAACGCCTTGCCGACCGCGGCCAGTCGGCGCGTGCTCCGGTCGAGTCCGGCGCGGTCGAGTCCCGCAGCGCTCGCGCGGGCCGACGCGAACCAGGAGCTCAGCGACGCGGGTCCCAGCCATGCCGGATAGCGCCGGTTGTGCCGGGACACCGTGTGCCCGAGTCCTTTGAGCAGCGTCCCGGTCTCCAGCGCGGCACGGCGGTACTGGGCCGCGATCGCAAAGCCGGGCGAGATCGACCGGACCGATACGCCGATGCGCAGCGTCCCCACCTGGCCGAGCTGCGCGAAGCCCGGTTCGTCGGCCATCACGGCCAGTCCGAGGGCCGCGTCCTGCACCGTGGTCGCGATCGGGCCGTTCTCGACCAGGTCGAACCAGGTGGGGTCGTCCGGCGCGTGCGGCACGACGCCGGGCCCCGGCTTGATCCCGATCGTCCCGCAGCAGGCACAGGGGATCCGGATCGAGCCGAACCCGTCGTTGCCGTGCGCGAGTGGGACCAGACCGGCAGCCACCGCGGCCGCGCTGCCGCCCGAGGAGCCGCCGGGCGTGCGCTCCTCGTTCCAGGGATTGCGCGCGATCCCGTAGACGCTGTCGGCCATCGGGACCAGACAGAGTTCCGGCACGTTGGTCAGACCGACCACCACGGCGCCCGCTGCCCGCAGCCGTTGGACGATGACGTGATCGGTGGGGCTGTGATCCGACGATGTGGCAGCGGATCCCATGCGGGCCTGCTCGCCCGCGACCGCGATGTTGTCCTTGACCGCGACGGGGACTCCCGCGAGCGGCAGGGAGGCGCGGTCGGCCCGCCGGTCCACTGCCTCCGCCTCGGCCTGCGCCTGCTCCGCCCGCACGTGCCGGAACGCGGACAAGCCCGGTTCGAGCCGGGCGATGCGGTCGAGGTGCCGGCGGGTGACGTCGGCCGCGCTCGCCCGCCCTTCGCGTACGGCGGCGGCGATCTCGACGGCGGTGCGGCCGGTCCACTCAGTCATGTTGACGAGTCAATCCCTCGCCGCGTGCGCCGCCAACCCCCGCGCACCCGTGTTACCGAACGGTAATCCCGGGTGGGTTTCGATCGCGCTCGATCCTCGTACCGAGTCGCGTACGCGGCGCGGGTGGAGCCGGACGTGCCGGGCCGGTCCCCGGCCGGCGAGCGGGGGCGCGACCGGTTGCCGACGCCCGGGCCGGGCGGCCGAGCGTGTCAGCCTCACCGTCCTCGACCGGGAGACGATCTCCGGGCCTGAAACTCAGCGAACAGAAGGGCGGACAGCACTGGCCTGCCTCCTCCAGTGGAGAGCTGTACGCGTGTGGCGGCGTTGAGCGCGCAGTGTGACCAGCCTCTCGTGGTCCTGTGGCTCGGCCAGACTCCCGCTCAGGGCCGGAAGTGACAGCAACCGCACCGAGCCCTTCACCCGCGGCCTCCCCCTCCGGTGCGACGTCCTACGATGCGTCAGTCCTCCGGCGGATCCGGATCATCGTGCGGCAAGGAAGTCCATGCGCCTGTCCAACTACGTCAAGAAGGCCGCCATGGGCGCGGCGGCGATACCCCTCCTCGCCGGGTGCATAGGAGAACAGGGTGCGGGCGGGGCCGTGGAGCGAGCCGCGGAGAGGCCTGCCTCCTGGACGGACCTGCCGGTGCGGACGGGTGCACGGGACGTCGTCCACACGGACACCGACCACCGGTCGTACGAGGTCAGGATCACGGTCAAGAGCCTGGTCCGGGGCTCGGAGGAGGACATGCGGGGGGCGCGCGTGGACAAAGAGCTGAAGGGCATGGTCCCCCACTACCTCAGCTTCGAGGTCACCAACACCGGTCGGGAGAGGATCCCCGCTGCCTACATGGTGGACAGCAATTTCGCCCTGAACGGCACCGACTGGGCGCGGGGGGAGGAGGTCTACGTCAGCGGTGGCAGGCCGGGCGGGGTCGACCTGCCCTGCGCGGACACCGCGCCGAAGACGCTGGCGCCCGGCGACTCGTACAAAACCTGCGTGACCTACGCGCTGCCCGAGGGCGTCGGCGTGCTGTCGCTGACGCACAACGCCGACGGCTACCTCGACGAGGGCGGCGCGGTCGCCACCTGGCCCGTCGAGGGCGGCCTCGAGGCGGCGTCTGCCGGGCTGGCGGAACCGGGCGACATCGTCCGCGTCCGGTGGGACGCCCGCGAGGACGGCGTCCTCGAACTGCCCGCCACGCTGGTGTCCGTACGCCGAGGCAGCGCGGCCGACCTCGCGGGCCTGGACCTCGACCTCAACGAGAACGAGCGGCGCGGCGTCCCGTACTACGTGTCGGTCACCTACACCAACACCGGCCCGAAAGGCCTCTACGCCGACCAGGCCGACCTCGTCCGCCTGCTCACCGAGGGCGGTCGGCAGATACGGGGGAAGACCCCCTTCGTCCTCGACACGAAGATCCCCGGCTGTCCGTCCGACTGGGTCGCCCAGACCATCCCGCCGGGCGACAGCGTGACGGAGTGCAGCATCCACCTGGTGACGGACGACGGCGACAAGCCGTTCGCGGTGGGTTTCGCGGAGGCGGACCGGCCGGGACTGGTGGCCTGGCGGGCCCCCCTCCGCTGAGGCGGCCGGGGCAATCGGCCGACCTGCCGCCCGTCTCCGCGAGCGGCAGGTACACACGGTTGCCTGCCGCCGCGAACTCCTTCGACTTCTCCAGCATCCCGGCCTCGATCTCTTCAGGCGTCGAGCTGGCGTCACCGCCGAACTGCTCTGTGATGCTTCTACTCATCTTCATCGACCGCAGAGCTCGGGAGGAGTCCAGTGCCAAGGCTGACGGGAAACACCATCCGGACCGCCTGTCGTGGTGGTCTCCACCGATCGCGAGGTGGCCGACGGGGTGGCGGGAAGACGGGGCAAGTCCATTGCGTCCATCTTGCCCCCGAAGTGACTTTCGCGCGTCTAGTGAGATGGATTGCGACTTGCCGGAAATTATGAAACTGACCGTCAAGTCGCCGCTACACGGCGTGTGTTGTGAGTAAAGAAGTACCTCGTGTGTCGAGATTGGATTGAACTGATTACAAGATGGTCACTAAGGTCGGGCTTCGAACCTTCGCACGGTTGATCACCCATCCGGGGTGGCAGCGAAGGAACCGCCGAGTCCGTGACGTGCACGGAGCCGGGGATTTCGGTCCCTCCACAGCCCGGTAGGCGGCTCGAGGAAGAAGGAGCTCGCCTTCGTGGCGTCCCACCGTCGTCCCAAGCAGCCGAGCCGCGCTCGTGTGACCGTGCTCACCGCGACCGCCGCTGCGGCCGTGGCCCTGACCTCCCAGGCCGCCCACGCCGACCCCAAGCCGACCAAGAGTGAGGTCAAGGCGAAGGTCGACAAGCTCTACCACGAGGCGGAGAAGGCCACCGAGAAGTACAACGGGGCCAAGGAGCAGCAGCAGAAGCTCGAGAAGCAGGTCGGTGCGCTGCAGGACAAGGTGGCCCGCGGTCAGCAGGAGCTCAACACGCTCCGCAGCGGCCTCGGTTCGCTCGCCGCCGCGCAGTACCGCTCCGGCGGCATCGACCCGTCCGTGCAGCTCTTCCTCGCCTCGGACCCGGACGCCTTCCTCGATCAGGCTTCGGCCCTCGACCAGTTGACGGCCAAGCAGACCGAGTCGCTGGAGAAGATCCAGGAGAAGCAGCGGGCCCTCGCGCAGCAGCGCAAGGAGGCCCAGGACAAGCTGGGCGACCTCGCGGACGTCCGCAAGACGCTCGGCGAGAACAAGAAGAAGTTCCAGGGCAAGCTCACCGAGGCGCAGCGCCTGCTCAACACCCTGACCGCCGCCGAGCGCGCCAAGATGGCCGAGGACGACCAGCGCGCCAGCCGCGCCGCCGGCGACCGGGTCGAACTCGGCAACGAGGCCCCCGCCTCCGCCCTCGGCGCCGCCGCCCTCCAGGCCGCCTCCACCCGGGTGGGCAAGCCGTATGTCCGCACCGCCACGGGCCCCAACTCCTTCGACTGCTCGGGCCTGACCCAGTGGGCCTACGCCCAGGCCGGTGCCCAGATCACCCGCACCACGTACACCCAGATCAACCAGGGCACCCGCATCGCGCGCAGCGCCCTCAAGCCGGGCGACCTGGTCTTCTTCAGCAACACCTCGCATGTGGGCCTCTACGCGGGTAACAACACCGTGCTGCACGCCCCGTACCCGGGCGCCTACGTTCGCTACGAGTCGATGAACACCATCGGCAGCTACCAGACCGCGGTGCGCATCTGATCACGCCCGAACAGGCGAATTGCCGCGCCCCGTACAGACAGCCCGCCCCGCCGGAGACCACAGGTCACCGACGGGGCGGACCTCAATTCCCCGATGCGCGACTGCTCCGCTCCCCACAGAGAACGAGTTGCCGCATCGTCGTTCGCCTGACCGGCACCGAGGGTGCAGCGTGAAGTCCCATTCACATGATGGGAGATGGCGACGGTGCGGTACGGTGACGAAACCATCACGCTCTGTGTGTGCGCACATAGAGCGGCCCCCGGCAGTGCGCCAACACCGACCGAGGGCCTTCATCACCAGTGGAAGTAGCCACCGGAAATGCTGCGTCATGTTAACGCCCCGTCTCGGCGCTTCACGAAGGCATCGCACGATGTCGTGCGCCATCCGCGTCTGAGCAGTGACGCGAAGATCCTGCTCCTGTACGTACAGGGCCTTCCCGATGAGCCCCCCTGCAAGCCCCTGAGCGAACTCGCCCGGAAGCTGGGCATCAAGGGCCGCGCGTACCAGAAGGCGAAAGAACAGCTGGTCGCGTACGGGTACGTGCACGAGTGGCGAAGTCAGGGCGACCGAGGCCGCTGGGTCACCGAGCAACTGGTCGCGAACACCCCTCTGGCGAGTGAGCAGGCAGAACACCTGCGAGGGGCCGCCTCGCCCGCAACCCCGCCACCGAGTACGCAGATTCCGGCAGTCGGCGAACCGACCGCCCGGACGGTCGGTGGCTATCAACCGGTAGAAGACCACAGTGATAAGACCACTCCCCACCCACCCTCCGAAGCCGAGCCGACGACGGACCCGGATCCCGAACCGAAGGCGGGTCCGGCTGATTCCCTCCAACTGGAGCGCGCGGAACGGGTCCTGCTCTCGCTGCGCCACACCCGCCGCGAACTGCACCTGGGAATGCGGGAGGCCCGCGCACTGGCTGTGGAGGCGGTCAAATGGCTGGAGCGCGGGCTGAGCGAGTCCGACCTGCGACAGGCGCTCCTGGCCGAACGCCCGGAAGGCGGCGTGCGCTCGGCGGTCGGCTTCCTGCGCTACCGCCTCATCCAGAAGCTCCCCGCGGAACCGGCCTCGCCGCCACTGACGGAGCCCCCGTCGGCCGCTGCCCTGGTCGTCTGCTCCTCGCCCGGCGAGGAACACGTCTTCCGCCCCCTGGGAGACGAGACGGAATGCGCCCCGTGCCGCCAGTCCGCCGCGTACGCGACCTTCCACGGCGCGCCCGCCCCGGAACCCGCTCGCATCCCGTGGCGGGAACGGTTCGCGAAGATCAACGGGGCGCCGCCCGGCGCGCTCGATGGTGTCTGACGACAGCCTCAGCGAGCTCAGCGACTGAGAAACACCCTTCGCCCCCGTCACGGCTTCCGGCCAGTGACAGGGGCGTGCGGGCGGCACCCCCCAGGGGAGGCGTCAGTTGGCGGGGGCCTGGTAGAGGCCGCGGCCGGCTCGGTGGGCTCGGGAAGTGCCGACAAGCCGGTCGAGTGTGCTGCGTACGGTGTTGATGCTGCCGGGGGTGAGCTCGCGTCCCAGGGCCTTCGTGACGTCACGCGCACGGACGGGGGTGTCGCCGAAGGAGGCCAGGACCTTCATGGCCATCTCGGTGAGGCTGCCGCTGTTGTCGACTGCCGGTTCGGCGGGCGCAGCCTTCTTCGGTGCCCTGGCCTTCGCGGGCTTGACGGCCTTTGCGGGCTCGGCGGCCTTGACGGCCTTCGCGGGCTTGGCGGCCTTGGAAACGACGGCCTTCTTGGCAGGCTCGCTCTTCTGCTTGGCGGGCGCCTGCTTGCGGCCCTTGGTCACGGGCGCCTTCCGGACCGCACGGCGAGCAGGGGTGGCTGCTGCCTTCTCCTGCGGGGCTTCCGCCTCGACAGCAGCGGTGCGGCCCTGCGCCTGCCGCGGAATCCTAGGAGCGGCGACGTTCTCCGTCTCCGTCTCAGCGTTCGCCGACGGAGCGGGGACGGCGCTGGGCTCACTGCCGACCAGCGCAGGTGCCGGTGCCGGGGGAGCGGTGGACAGCGCCTGCAGAGCGGTCAGAGCGGTGCGCACCGACTCCAGGCGTTCGGTGACCGTCGCGAGTTCCTTCTCCAGAGCCTGCTGGTGCTCTTCCAGGCGCGGAAGTTCCGCCTGCAGCAATGCGGTTGTGGCATCGACGGTGCCCTGCGCGTTGGCTTCTGAGGTCATGGTGTCGCCCTTCGTTTCCGGCCGACCGTTGCTGACCGACATGTCGCAGCGTAAGGGGCTTTGTGTTGTGGCCTGAAATCGCCCCTTCAATGCGCACTGGCAACAGGCGCCATCAGCACTGGCCACCAGTCTTCGGGAACCGCAGGAAACCGTAGTCGAAGGCCCGCATACCCAAGGTGTAGGCACACTCTCTGCGCCAGTCGTCCACCGCGTACGGCGCCGTCCTGGCCGAGCAGAGCGACGAATGGGCCGAACAACGCCGCTACATGGGACCCGAGATCCTCGGCCGCAGCCGCTTTCAACCCGGGTGAGCGCGGAGAGGTTGCCAGGTGCTAGCAAGAGGCGGAGCGTGAGTTACGGGGGATCAGCAGAACTCGGGGGTCTCCACAGGATGAGGTTCATCATGACCAGAACTGTGCGTGGACGAATTCCCGGGTTCGTGTGTGCATCCGTCTTGGCCTCAGCGCTTGCCTTTTCAGTAGCTGCGCCCGCAGCCCAGGCGGCCCCACAGGTACCGGCAAAGACCACCGCATCAAAGGCCGCACCCAAAAAACAGCTGGTGCGACTGGCACCCAGGTGCGTGTGGATGGCAGCCACGGTCCACCATCTACCCCCCACCTACCCCGCCTACTCCCCCACCTTCTACCCCCCACCTTCTACCCTTACCCGGGAGTGATCTTCTGACCGGATTCAAGCCGGTTTCAGGTCGGTGGTTGGACAAGGTCAGGTTGTAGCCGCGGACCAGCCTTTCCACGGTTCGGTTGCGGTCGAGCCCTTGGCTGGCGGGGTGGTGCCCGAACAGGTGTGTCCAGGCGTGCTGCCAGGGCTAGTGCAGCGCTGCACTGACTCCTGCGAGGTCAGGTGGCCTTGAGTGGGGTGCCGTCGTAGGTCCATCGGAAGGGGCGGGCTCCCGCAACTTTCATTGCCCTGGCGGTGGGTGTGGGATTGGAACTCACGATGACTCGCGCCATGACGGTTCTCAAGTTCGTTAAGACATTCGATACTTAGCTAGGCGCTCTTGGGCTACTACGGTCCACGGATGGGCTGGCCCGAGCACTCGAATCCGTTTTTCTGCGACTGCTTCGGCGTGCTCAATCGCCTCTGGGATCTCACCTAGTGCGGCGAGGATCTGGCTGAGAAGTGCCCGAGCGTTCTGTGTAATGGGGTGATCAAGTCCGTGGCGTCGCTCATAAGCGGCAAAGACCCGTCGAGCACGGGGGAGAGCATCCGTCGGCTGACCCGTGAAAAATAGGGCGTACGAGTACTCGTGCTCGGCGATCAACGTGACCCCGTGGCCCGGCTCAAATTCGCTATGACAGTCCGCTACCAGGGCTGGCCCTCCTGCGACCTCCTCGTCCAACTCGGGCCCAGGCGGGAGTCCAAGCAAGTGATATCTTGCAATTATCGTCAAAGGGTGTACGGACCCTAATACGTCCGTTCGGCCAGCTACAGCTCTCCGGATGAGGACTACGGATTCGGGCGTTCGATCGAGCATCCAAAGCGGATGCGACAACGCCAGGCAGGTTTCGAGGGTGTCCAGCGCCGTCAGGCCAAAGACCCGCTCACAGTCTTCCAGGACCTCGCGGAGCAAGGCCTCGGCCTCCTCGAATCGACCGAGTCGATGAAGTGTCCGCCCAATGCGTTGGCGCAGTTTCAGGACCAAGGCATGGCCCTCGCCCAGGCGCCCCTCTGCAAGGATTACGGCCTCACCTCCAAGTGCAAGCGCTGAAGCGTAGTCCCCCGCACGGTGCAGACCGACCATGAGCCGCAATGAACATTCTGTGGCTACTTCAACGATTGACCGTCCAAGGTCTTTCCAGGACACCGCTCGTTGCAATAGCGCAAGCACATGCGGCGACAGCTGATTGAACTGAGCGGCCGACGAACCGCGTTCGGGAACTTCTGGCAGGACAGACATGAGCAGTTGAGCGGCCGTCGAGACGAGCAGTCCACGCTGATCCCTCGGCGTACTCTTGGCCACACTCTCGAGCAGGACCCCGTGAGTGCTTAGACATCGCGGGCTTCCCGGCATCAGTTCAGTAAGGGAATGATCGAGCAGCCCTCGCAGCGCCGACTCGATACGCGGTGCTGGGAGGTGTGGATCGAGTTCGTCCTTGGCTAAAAGCCGGACCGGCAGCGGGTCGCTAGCCCAGCAAGCGAGCAGGCGCAGCAAAGCGTGAGCTTCGGGGAGACCCTGGTCGGTGAGTGCATTTAGAGAGAGTTTCCACGTACGACTCACCAGGTGGCGTGAGTCATCGCTGATACTTTCGGCACCTTGGTCGATCAGCGCAATGGGGTCAGTGGTCTGACCACCATCGAGGTGAATTCCGTACTCTGTCATCGTCCACGGATCAATCACCTGTTGGGCGAGGAATGTGCCGGCGAGCGTCAGCGCAAGAGGCAGTCTTCCGAGCCGGTCGGCAATTGCGGCGGCTTCGTCGGTAGTCCCCGATCCGGGCGCGAGATCACAAAGAACCTGCGCAGCTGCGTCGCGAGGAAGCACGCTGACATGGAGCAGCACCGCGCCGGGCCACCAGCGGGCTGCCGCCTGGCGCGTAGTGACCAGTACGGTGCCGCGGGGACTGGCGCGCAGCCAGGCACCATCTCGCAGGACAGCAGGGTCGTCGGCATTGTCGATCACTAGCAACCATGGCTGGTCAGATTGGTCAAGGTAGTCCCAAACCAGGTCAGCGGCTGCTCGTAACCCGCTGCGTGCTGCCGCCAATTCGCCGTCTGTGGCTCCCCGGTCGGCTGCTACGGCCAGCATGCTGGCGCGTAGCGAAGTGGTGTCGGATGCGTTTACCCAAAGACCGATTTGGTCGCCTTCGCCGGTCGCGTGCTCAAAGACCGCGTAGGCAACAGTCGTCTTACCGCATCCACCGAGTCCGTGCAGGACGAATACCTGATTGCCTGAACCTGCGGTGACGGCCGCCCGCAGGGGCGCTAGCAATTCGACACGATCACGGAGGACCACTGGGGCTCGCCCTATGGACGGGCGGCGCACAGAAGCTGGTCCAGACCACTCGGGTCCGTGATGGTGGTGCTCGACGATATGTTGGTCCCCCGAAGCCTGATAGACGCGGCCATGGCCGTCGGCCTGAGCATCGTTACGCCCATTCATTGCTGGTCCATGTGCATGTCCCTGCCGGCCTGGTAGACCCGGCTCCGACCCGAGGCGGTGGCATGCTGGGTGACCATAGTCGTGACGGTAGTCTGCGGATCCAACTCCGCCATAAGAATGCGTAACTCGGCACCAACCTCGGGGTGCGCGCTGAGCAGCCGTCGAATGCGGCCCTGCCACTCCGCCCCTAGCTCCTGCTCCGTTTCCAGATCACCATCGTCCCGAGCCCTCACCAGATCGTCCCGGGTTGCTTCGAGCTCTGCTGATACGGTATCGGCCCGATCGGGACGGACACGTCTCCAGATAGCCACGAACCCTTCCCGCGCAGCCTGCCAGGCGTCAGTGGCCAGCAAGGAAACCAGGGTTGTGCCTGCAGTTCCTGCCAGTGCTGTGATCTCCGGGTCCATCAAGCTCCCATCCCCGCAACGAGGTTGTTCTGCATCACACTAGGTCAGAGTGAAGTCACTTGCAGCACACATCTGAGGCACAAGGACCGTGTGGCGCGGTCGGGTAAGACACATGTGGATCGGCCGCTGCATATCAGGCCGCCGTCGCTGACCGATCCGGCCAAGCGACGGCTCAGGAGGTTTCTGTGCCACAGGCGCGCCGGGCGGAGCGATGACTCACGGGAAACTGCGGCTGGCGGCGGGGAGACCCCCAGGAGACACGGAAACCAGCATCTCGCGGGTCAGACGCCATCCTCACAGAGGGTGAGCTGATCACGCGCCGAGCTGTTCGTGCCGAACGGCTGTGAGGAACCCCGCCCACGATGCGGTGCCGAACGTCAGCATCGGACGGTCAGGGGACTTCGAGTCGCGGATCGCGGTGGCCTGTGGGAGGTGGGCGGCCTCAACGCACTCGGTCGTGTTCGCTCCGCTGTATGACGACTTGAACCAGCTGAGAGGCTTGGGGGATTGAGGAACCGAAAGCATTACATCTCCTCGCGAACGCGCTCGATCAAGGCCGACGACGTGGCCATGTCCAACGCTTGTGCACGCAGGTAGTCGAACGCAAGTCTGTATCGGTCGAGTTCTTCGTCCTTCTCCATGAAGAGCGAGCCAACATGCAGGTCGACATACACGACGTCCAGGCTCGTCTCGACCCCGCCGAGGATCACGAAACTTCCCAAGGCCGCGCCGTGAGCACCCTTGGAGAACGGCAGGATCTGCAAGGTAATGTGCTGCGAGTCGTTGGCTTCCAGCAGGTGACCCAGCTGATCGCGCATGATTCGTGGGGATCCGACTACGCGCCGGATCACTGACTCGTCGAGGATCGCCCACAGGTGCGGTGGCTTGGGTCGACTCAGGATCTCCTGGCGCTTCATGCGGATATCCACGAGACGCTGGATCTCCTCGGGCGCCAGGCGCATCTCGCTGGCACCTTGAATCGCTGTGCTGTAGTTCCGTGTCTGCAAAAGGCCGGGTACGTAAGTGCAGGAGAAGTGGTCCTCGCGCACGGCCTCGTCCTCAAGCGTCAGCAGAAGATTCATGTCAGCGGGGATGGAGTCGGTGTACGGCCCCCACCAGCCCTGCTGCTTGGCGTCCTTCGCCAGGGCAACCACAGCAGTCCGCTCCGCATCGGTTGCGTCGTACTGCCGACAGAGTGCGTCCGCGATGGGCCATTTCACTGGCCCTTCCTGAGTCTCGTAGCGGCTGACAGTGGCCTTTGAAACCCCGACGAGCCGTCCGGCCTCCTCCAGCGTCATGCCCTTCCGTGCGCGCAACTTGCGCATCATCGCGCCGAGCTGCCGGCGTCGTGTTGTGGTCCTGACGGACATGGAGGGGGCCTTCCGTTCCGAGTCATGCGGCGCTTGGGCGCCAATAAGGCTATGTCGGAGGTCAGTTGGCGGCGCCCGGATTCACCCGATCGATTTTCGTGAGAAGTTTCATGAAGAGACTTCTTGCTGCCATACTCGCAAACCTGGCCACTCAGCGCAGTCGGTTGGATACGGCGAGTGCGGGGCTGTAGTGGCGCCGGAAGGAGAGTGCATGTCCGGACACGACAATGGTTCGCGACTCCGCAGCGTGTTGCCATTCGAGGCCGAGCCCGCAGCGGTTCGGGACCTCCGGAGAGTCGTCAGAGGGCAGCTCGCGGCGTGGTGCCTGTCGGCCTTCGCTGAAGAGGCCGAACTCGCAGTGAGTGAGTTGGCTGCCAACGTGATCAAGCACGTGGGGAGAGGTGCCGCTGCCACTCTCGTCCTGGAGGCGGCGGGCCATCGCCTGCGGATCGAGCTCCATGACACGAGTCACTGTGTGCCGGTTCTTGGATCGGCTGCTTGCGACGACGAGTGCGGCCGGGGCCTTCATCTGCTTGCCGGCATGGCCGTCGACTGGGGCACGTTGTTGACTGCGACGGGAAAAGCCGTCTGGTGTGAGCTTTCAGCTGACCCGGAGCTGCAATGTCGCCGGGTGTGGCGGGCCGAGGCGGCCCTGGCGAATTACCGGCGAGATGTCGGAGCGCCGCTACTGCTGCAGAGTCGCTCGGCTCAGATCCTTGAGGAATCTTCCACCGACCTCATTGCTGATCTCCTCCACTGGGTCGCTGCTCGGGGCGGCGACCCGGATGGCCTGTTGGACAGGGCGCAGATGCACTTCGAGGCGGAGGCGGCCTGATGGGCGCAGCGTACGAGCCGAAGGCGGGCGGCTACGCCGCCCCGCCGACCTTGGCGGCTTTCTCAATCTCCGCCCGCAGGGCTGCCGGGGTACGCCATGATGCGCCGCGATGGCCTCTGTGGCACATGCGGTGGCAGTTGGCGCACAGGAAGGCGAGGTCTTCCAGCTTGGTCTCGCTGGGGCCGGATATGTGGAGGGGCAGTACGTGGTGAATCTCAACGTAGCCCTTGCCGAGGGCTCCGTAGAACCGGCCGAAATCGAAAGTGCAGACCTCGCACTGCAGGGGCTGCCCCAGCTTCTGCGCCCACGCGATCTTGCGAGCCCGGAGATTGCGGTCACGTTCGCGATGCAGGGCCCATCGGGCGAGGAGGCGGCCTTCAATCGCCGAGTTCCCCTCATCATCGAGCTCATCTGGATCTGCTGGGATCTTGTGCAGCTCGCCCGTGCCGATACCCTGCCGCAGAGCAGCGGCAGCCCCAAGCATCTCGGAGGGCTGGGCGATAAAGGCGGCGATCACTTCCTTGTCCAGTCGGCCACCCTTGGTGGGGGTGCCGCTGTAGGTGGGGTGGTTCGAGGCCAGGTCGGAAGTCTTGCGGCTGACGCTGCCGATGGATCTGAACTTCGGGATGGTCTGCGCTGCACCTCCGTGGATGGGCAGCGAGCGGAGCAGGTCGGAGAGATCGAGTATGCGAGAGTCGCCCTCGCGGAGCTCATTCCAGTCGTTCTCGACCACGAGTGCGCAGGCCAGCAGCAACTCGTCGTGGGTCCATGCAGGGCTTCTCGGCATGGGCCATATCGTATGAGTGTTCGCTGTCACGTGTGGGGCGGTCAGAGCGTAATGATGTGTGCCGCACACTTGAGGACGGTCGTGTTGTCAGTGGAGTCTGTCACCCTCTGTGATGGCTGGTGGCAATCGGCGCTAGTCGGGCAAGTCTGGAAGGAGGGTGCATGATCAGCACCAAGAGGGAGTTCACCTCGGTTGAGATCTGTGCCGGGGCGGGCGGGCAGGCATTGGGCCTGCACAATGCGCTGTTCAGGCATCTTGCGCTGATCGAGATCGACACGAACGCGGTAGCCACCCTCAAGGCGAACGTGGAGGGGAACGCGGAGTGGGAGGGATGCAAGGTCAAACAGGCTGACCTGACGCAGCTCAAGCCGCTGGATCTGAGGCTGGAGCTAGAGCTTGAGGCGGGCGACCTGGACCTGCTTGCCGGCGGTGTGCCGTGCCCGCCTTTCTCTATCGCGGGAAAGCAGCTGGGGCGGGACGACGAGCGGGATCTGTTCCCAACCATGCTCGACCTCGTCGATGAGCTTGAGCCCAAGGCCGTGATGATCGAGAACGTCCGGGGACTCTTGGAGCCGAAGGAGAAATTCCAGGGGTACCGGGAGGAGCTTCTGGAACGCCTTGAGCTCATGGGCTACGAAAAGTGCTATTGGGAAGTTCTGGAAGCGAAGAATTACGGAGTGCCGCAACTCCGCCCCCGCGCGATTCTGGTGGCGATGAAGAGGGAGTACATCCCATTCTTCGCCGCTACGAAGCCTGAGGACCGGCGGCTTGTCACGGTCGGGGAAGCGCTGGAAAAGAGCATGGCAAAGCGCTACGACGAGGTCGATGACCCCCGAGCCGATGAAGTGTTCAAGACATGGCTAGACCGGGCATCGAAGGGCGTTGCACCCACCCTTGTTGGCGGTTCTAAGAAGCACGGCGGCGCTGACCTTGGTCCCACCCGGGCAAAGAAGGCGTGGGCAGCGCTGGGTGTATGCGGGCTCGGCGTCGCGAACGACTCAGAGGGCATGGAGCGGCTGGACAGCCAGGACCGCGATCTGTTTGCTGCGGCGGGACCGAAGCTCACGGTGACGCAGGCAGCGATCATCCAGGGCTTCCCGGAGAGCTGGAAGTTCACAGGCAAGAAGACAGCCGCATACCGGCAAGTAGGGAATGCCTTCCCTCCGCCAGTCGCTCAAGCGGTGGGGGAACAGATCGTCGCTGCTCTCAAAGCGGCTCGCGAGGCCGGAGTCGTGGCATCGGTACGGGAGGAACGCGCCCTGACCAGACAACGCGACAGCGAGTTGTTGTTCAAGCTGGCCGATCTCTCAGTGCCTGCTATCCCGGAGCCGACGGACCGTAGCAGCGATCGTGAGGGCGCAGTCGTTGGGTGACTCGTGCTCCCAGAATCGGAGCACGGTCCACCCCGCCTTGCGGAGGCGTTCATCTGTGTCCCGGTCTCGGGTCACGTTCCGTGCGACCTTGTCCGACCAGTAGCCAGGGTTGGTCTTCGGCGAGACGTAGTGCTTCGGGCAGCCGTGCCAATAGCAGCCGTCGATGAACACTGCCAGCTTAGTAGGGCGGAAGACAATGTCTGCCGTCCTGCGAAGCCCGGGTAGCGGCTTGGCCGCTACCCGGTACCGCAGCCCCTGAGCATGGAGGAGCCGCCGGACCAGCAGCTCCGGTTTGGTGTCGCGGCTCCGGATCGCCTGCATGTTCCGACGCCGGGCGGCTGATGAGGCCCAAGAGTCAGACGGCAGGGACTGGGGTTCATCGTTCTGCAATGGACGCCTCCGTGTTCAAGATCCCAGTCTGACGCTTCCTTCATCTCGGAGGGACGGGGGGAACAGGCGTTCGCGGCTCGGTGCCGGGGAGGCATCGCTGCCGAGCGTGGCCTCCACAGGTATTCAGGCGTCGAGTGCGAGGCTAAGCAGAATGTCGGCAGAGATTTGTTGGTCTCTGCTGAGCAGCTTCCTTGCGAGCCGCATCACCTCGCGGTCGTCGCGCTGCGATGCGTACCGGAGGATCAGCTCAGTAGCCTCGGCCAGGCCACGGTGCCGGCTGGAGGCGATAGCGAGAGCGGCCTCATCGAGGGTGGCCTCCAGGCCAACGTGACGGAGGATGCCGGCAGCGCCTGCCAGGTCTCCTGCTGCGAGGCGGATGGAGACATCGTCTAGAGCCGGCCACTGCGCGCCTGAAACTTGAATGTGTGGCCGGTCCCCCTGTTCGAAGGGGACCGGCAATACGTCTTGAGCTTCCACGCTAGAGCCAGCCGGCTTCTCGAACGGCGACTCCTCTTGAGCAGTCGAGTCCGGCCTGGAGGTTGCCGCCGGACAGCGTGCGCATGGGGCTACTGGCGTCGAGGCGTACTCGACCACCGATCTTCGTAGCTTCTCCAAATCGTCCCAGGACCTGATCGGGATGCCCTGGTCGCTGGCACGCTCACAAGCCAGATCGTGCAAGGCCTTGAGCGGCTGAGACTTGGGATGCTTGCGCTTCCCGTTGATCAGGTCCGACAGCACAGACCTCGACACGTGGGGCTTTGTCCCTCGCTGATCCAGCTCCCTGCTTATGCCTGCGAGCGAGATGTTGATGGCGGCACAGAGGTCCCGGACGGCGTCCGCCAGGTCTCGCGGCGGTCCGGGCAGGTCGTCGAGATCGGCATAGCGTCCACGTGTCGGCAATCCAACTCCTTGGTCTGGCAGCTAGCTGTGTCCTCGAACTGATTGTGGACTCTGAGAGCTCCGAACATAGAGAGTTGTCTGTCCCGACTTGGTCCGGGACAGACAACGCCTTCCGCTCCTGCGGTCGATGACGTTGAGTTAGGACGAAGAGGCCGACGGGGCAATGAAGTTCGATGTTGTTGCACGGAATCGTCGGATGGTGCGCTCTATGCGAGAGGTGATCTGTGCGTATGAACATGCCGTCCTGGGAGGGCACGAAGCTGGGCACGATGAAGCGTGCTGGGCTCTGGCTCGTCCAGGAGGTTGGGGTCGGCAACACCTTCACGAAGGGGCAGCTGCGCGAGGCCTTCCCTGACGTGTCTCAGATCGACCGTCGCATGCGGGACCTGCGTGACTTCGACTGGCAGATCGATACGAAGCGCGAAGATGTGACACTCGACGCTCACGAGCAACGTTTTGTCCGGCAGGGCGCCCCGGTGTGGGAGCCCGGCAAGGCGACCCGCAAGGCCGGCGTGACGGTCACGGCGACTCAGCGGCGCTCGCTCCTCGTGGCCGACGGGCACAAGTGTCGCTCGTGCGGGATCGGTCCTGGCGAGCAGTACGTGGGCACGGACGTCACCTCGCAGCTCGATATCGCGCGGCGCGCGGTCCGGCTTACGGATGGCAGGACCGAGGTGCAGCTGGTTATCGAGTGCAACCGCTGCCGTATCGGTGATCGCGAACTGATCGCTGACCTTGGCGATCTCGTGAACCGGATTGCCAAGCTGCCGGCGATTGAGAGGAAGATCCTCTCTGCATGGGTCGAGCAGGACAGCCGCGGGTTCAGTGAAATTGAGGACTTGTGGGCTGGGTACCGCAGCTTGCCGACCGAAGCTCGTGATCAGTTCAGGGATGCTCTCCAGTAACCTGCTGCATCCTGCGGCGCGGGGTGCCGTTTCGAGCATCTCGCGCCCTCTCCCCCCCCCAGCTCTATTTAGGTGACCACATAAGGAGGCATTGCATGTCAACGGACCTTGGTATCCCGCCGATTGCGCTTGAGAACAGGACCCTGGTTGAGCAACGGCTGAAAGAGGTGCACGAGGGGCAGGGGGTGCCTGAGACGCTGACGGTCGAATTTCGGGGAAATCCCAGGCACATTGAAGTTATTGACGTGCCAGTCAATCAGCTCTTCTATAATCCTGGCACTCATCGAATTCGCGCTCAGCGGAGTTACGATCCGGCCAAGGATCGTGCGCTCCAGGCAGATGCATGGAGCGATGAAAGTCAGGAATATTTGCACTATTTGCTGACCGCGCTCCCGGCGGATCCGCATAAGCGTGACCCTGCGTTTAATGATCTGATGGAGAGTCTGGGAGAGCATAAGCAGAATGAACCCGGGCTGATCACGCGCGATGGAATCCTTGTTAACGGTAATACTCGCCGTGCTGCACTGGCGGAGTTGGGGGTCTCCAGCATCAGAGTTGGTGTGCTCCCTGCCTCGTGCACGTGGGCAGACATCCATGCCGTGGAATTGTCGCTCCAACTGCGTCCAGATGAGCGCCGCCCTTACTCCTACATCAACCATTTGCTTGCCTTGGATGAGCAAATGAAGCTTGGTCGACCGCTCTCAGACATCGCTCGCAGCTTCCACACTACCTCGCCGGCGTGCGAGCGCGATGTCTGGATCCTTAGCCAGCTCCGAGATCTGGTTCAGCGCAGCGTTAATGGTAGCTTTTCTCTTCGGCTCATGGATTTCGAAGAGGCGAAGGAGAAGCTGTTCGAACTTTACCGTACGTACAACAAGGAGCATGGTAAGAACAAAGAAAAGGCCGACCTCCTCAAGGAGGCGCGGCTGGCGGCCATTGCATTTGAGTTTTCCAAGACGGACGTTCGCTACATCGGGACCGACTTCCAGGCGCGCTTCCTTGACCCGCGGCTCCCTGAGTCCGTCAAGCCTGTCGCGACAGCTCCCGCAGCTGTTGCTATTCCCGGCCTCAACAGGACTGTCCAAGCGGCAGGGGCCCAAGTAGCCGCGGCTCGTGCCCTGACTGACAAGGTGCTACAGGCCAAGGCTGTTCAGGTTGCAGATGACGAGGTCACCCCAGAGCAGTTGACCACTGCTTCTCAGGCGTACAACGGAATCAGGGAAATCTTCGAAGAATCCATCGACTTTGCAGGGAAAGACCACCGCCTGCGAAAGAAGCGGCAGGCGGCTCCGGACCGGGTGACTGACGCCTGCAAGGACATCGAACAGTGCATCACCGATCTAGTCCTGGCCCGCGGAAATGGCAGCCTTGACGAGGGCGCGTTCGACGATGCCCTGATCAGTCTCCGTACGGTCATGGGCCGGCTTGCCGTTGAGGCCGTCAAGAGCATCCCCCTTCCGGGCGAGGGAGTCACTTGGCTGCGCGATGTGACTGGCGGAGCGAAGTGACGGGGATTCCTGACCTGATGGATCCGTCGCTTCGGATCGGCTTCGATGTCTCCCGGACGCGCGTGCTTTTGCGTGCGCGGTCTGGGCTCCAGAGCGACTTCGCCTCGCTGGCTGCCCGCATCGCTGCGGGCGGCCAG
>NZ_JBHVEE010000144.1:0-15105 GCF_042802415.1 Streptomyces sp. NPDC057486
CGTAGCTCGCACGGAGGCGCCGTAAAGAGGGCCGGAATCAATGCGACCTGTGCGCGTGCCCCTTCGCCACGAGGAACTTGACGGGCAGTCGGTGACCCTTCAGGTGGATCGTGTGGTGCTGCCGGCTGCCGTGGCGGATCTTGGTGGACTTCCCGGCTGGTTGAACTTCCCGTGCTGGTTGAACTTCTCGTGCTTGCAGTGATGCTTCGAGCCGCCGTGCGGGGAAGCGGCGCTCGCGACAGTCGCCGATCCCGCGAGCACCGAGATCGCGGCGACCGCGGCGGGCGGAGCAGTTACACAAGGAACTTGCCGAGATCGAGGCGGAGGTGGCCAGGATGGAAGCGGCCGAGGTCGTCTTCCGGCAGTACCCGGTCGACCGGGAGGACGGCCATTCCGTCCAGGGAGCCTGGGAACAGGCGTTGGAGGAGCCCACCGGCGGGAACGGTGCACCTGTCGCGGCCACGCCGGGAACCGGAGGGATGCTGCTGGTGCCGCACCGCACCGAGGGCATGGGCGTCGAGACGCTGCTGGCGGGCTACCAAAAGCTCATGGCGATCGTCGCCGGTCGCACCGAGCCGGTGATGGCCAAGGACGCGGCGCGGCTGGGCAGTGAGAACACACCTGCCAGGGTCGAGCCGGTGCGCGGTCAGCTGCGCAAGCCGGCCGAGCTCGGCTGGCTGGTGAGGACTGACTCCGGGCGCTACCTGTCGCGGGGACCCGCGCCCGCCCGCACGGGTGGACTGCGCCCTCGCCGCCGTCGCCGGCCCACAGCCCGAGGATCTCGCGGGTGCCCTCGACGGTGACCGCCAGGACCACGTAGATCGGCCTGTTGGCCACCTTCCCGTCGCGCAGCTTCACGTGCACGCAGTCAATGAACAGGACCGGGTAGACCGGGCGGTTTCCACTGATCGTTGCGAATCAGCGGTAGGCCAGTTCTCTTGACCAGCGTCTCATGGCCTCTGCCGGGGTGCGGTCTCCGAGGATGCGGCGGGGCCGCTGGTTGAGTTGCCGCTCGACTTGTATGAGATCGCGCAGGGTGTGGCGGGCGAGCAGGCCCTCGGCGATCGTGATCCGGTCGTCCTGGGTGAGGTAGCGGTCGTCGATGGGTTTGTCGGGCAGCAGCATGCGTCCAGCTTTGATGAACCAGACCGAGCCTGCGCTGGTGGATACGCCCACCCGGCGGGCAGCGGCTGCCCCTTTCAGGCCACCTCTACGCAGTTCGAAGTAGCTCTTCGGCACCGACAACGGCAACCGGTTCGGCGGATACTTCGGCATCGCACAGACTCCCTTCAGCAGTCGCAACCACCGATGGAAACCGCCCCGAGTCGAGGGGCCGGTTCTGCCATTCGTTCATGCCATCGATCACCTTGTTCGTGATCGTGGAGATGGTCGTCTTGGAGACTTCGGCGCCGTAGACCTCCGCGAGATGGGCGGAGATCTCCCCGTGGGTCAGGCCGCGGGCCGACAGCGAGAGCACCATCTCATCGACGCCGGTCAGCCGGCGCTGCCGCTTCTTGACGATCTGCGGCTCGAAGCTGCCCGTCCGGTCCCGGGGGACCTCGATCTCGACCGGCCCGACCTCGGTCACCACGGTCTTCGAACGAGTGCCGTTGCGGGTGTTGCCGTCGGCGGCCCTCTCATGCTTCTCGTGGCCGAGATGATCGGTGATCTCACCCTCGAGAGCGGACTCCAAGAGCCTCTTCGTCAGCTGCTGCAGCAGTCCGCCCTCACCGGTCAACTTGATCCCGCCAGCCTTCGCGCGGTCCACCAGTTGCCCGATCAACTGGTCGTCCAGGGCCTCCGGCATCCCGGCGGGCTGCACTTCCTCGACGGCCTCAGCCGAGACGATCACGTCTGTCATCAGGTGTCACTTCCTGTTCGAAGATCCACCGTTGACCGTACAGACCCGTCTGCCGTAGTCGCCGCAGCAGCCCGGTTGGCCCAGGTGCTGGTGTCCAACGATCACTCGGCATTGAGCAGGCTGCATGACGCTGGCTATCGCTGGCCACTCGGCACCGAGCCAGTTTCGTCCGGGACGGAAGACCAGCACGTCGATTCATGACCGCAGCCAGATGACCAGGGCAGCGGCGGTGACCGTTCCAAGAAATACGTAGCCGCGCTTGTCATAGCGGGTCGCAACGGCTCGCAAGTTCTTCAGTCGATTGATGGCCCGTTCGACGGTGTTGCGCTTCTTGTACCGCTCCTTGTCGAAGCCCGGAGGCCGTCCGCCTCGCGATCCTTTGCGCAGGCGGGCCGCCTGGCTGTCGGCCTTCTCCGGGATCGTGTGCCGGATGGCGCGCCGCCGCAGGTACTGACGGCAAGGCCCGTTGCTGTAGGCCTTGTCGGCCGCAACACTGTCGGGCTTCTTGCGGGGCCTGCCCGACCCGAGACGGGGGACCCGGATCTTCTCCAGCACCGGCACGAACTGGGTGCAGTCGGCCCGCTGCCCCGGCGTGACGATCAGAGACAACGGACGGCAGAAACCGTCCGCGCTCAGGTGGATCTTGCTGGTGAAGCCCCCGCGTGAACGCCCCAGGCCCTCGCCTCCCGCACCACCTCCACCAGCCGGCCGACGAGGCTCTGCCACGGAGTTTCGTCCTGGTGTTCCAGCGCCTCGTCCCCCTTTGAGCCGGCAAGGGCCGGCGGCGGATCGATGCGGGCACCGGCCGCGTGCTGGTGGGCTCGCACGATGGTGGAGTCCACCGAGACGTCCCAGTCGATCTCGCCGGCCGCGTCAGCTGCGGCCTGGACCTGCTGCAGCAGGCGTTCCCACGTGCCGTCCGCCGACCAGAGCCGATGGCGCTCGTAGACCGTCTTCCACGGCCCGAACCGCTCCGGCAAATCGCGCCAGTGCACCCCGGTCCTCACCCGGTGCAGGATCCTGTCGATCACCTGCCGGTGATCACGCCACCGCCCGCACCGACCGTTGCTCACCGGCAGGAATGGCCGCAACCGCTCCCACTCCGCATCCGACAGATCGCCGCGTTCACCCCGCCCCATACCCAGGACAACGATCCGACCCGACGACAGTCACATGATCGGCCGGACAGCTCCTAGTAGTGCTGGGGCGTCCCTGGTCCGCGTACCCGTTGTCCCCGATTCCCTCATGTGCGTATCTCCCGGCGCAGTGGCAGCGTGGGAAGGGAGGCACAGACCCACACGCATGGGGACGGCCCGGATGCACGAAGAGCGTGGTCGCACTGTTGGCGGCAGGGATCTTGGCGGACCGGCGGAACACCATTCCTGGGCGCGTCGCCTGCGGTCCTGGCCGAGGGGGCGCAGCGTTGCCGGGCAGACTTTCCTCTGGCTGCTGGCAGCCGTGGTGCTACTCGTCGTCGCGGCGCTGGCGGCGCTCGTCCTACAAGCCCAGCACTACAGCAAGAGCGACGCGGAACACCGCACGGCCGCCGCCGCCATCGCAGTGTCGCAGTCCCCGGGGGTGGTGCAGGCCCTTGAGAGCGCTCATCCGAGCGCGATTCTGCAGCCGCGCGCCGAACAGACCCGGAAGAGCGCCGGCCTCGACTACGTCGTCATCTACAACTCCCGGGGCATCCGCTACACCCATCCCAATCCCCAGCTGATCGGGAAACATGTCTTCGGCCCGTACGAGTACGCCCGGAAGGGGCCGAGCACCGTCACCATCGCCTCGCCCCTGGGCCTCACCGTCGACACGACCGCGCCCATCAAGAGGCCCGATGGCTCGGTTGCGGGGTTCGTGTCGGTAGGCATCACGGCCGAGCACGTGACCGGTGTCGTGAACCGCCAGCTGCCGGTGCTCCTCGGCGGCACCGCTGTCGCGCTGGCCCTCGGCATGGCCGGCGCGGCCCTGGCGAGGCGGCGGCTGCGCCGCCAGACGCATGGCCTGGGGCCGTCCGAGATGACACGGATGTACGAGCACCACCACGCGGTGCTGCACGCGGCCCGCGAGGGCGTGCTGATCGTCGGCGGGGACGACCGGCTGATCCTGGCCAACGACGAGGCCCGACGCCTGCTGGATCTGCCCCCCGAGCCCGAGGGTCGGCCGGTCCAGGACCTCGGGCTTGATCCGAAGCTGGCCGGGCTGCTGGCGTCCGGGCACGTCGTCACCGACGAGGTGCACCTGGCCGGAGACCGCCTGCTCGCCGTCAACAACCGCCCGACGGAGCCCTACGGCGGACAGCCCGGCAGTGTCGCGACGCTGCGCGACACCACCGAGCTGAGGCGCCTGGCCGGGCAGGCCGAGCTGGCCCGCTCCCGCCTGCAACTGCTCTACGACGCGGGAATGCGGGTCGGGACCACGCTGAACGTGGTGCGGACCGCGCAGGAGCTGGCGGACGTGGCGGTGCCACGGTTCGCGGACTTCGCCACGGTCGAGCTGGCCGATCCCGTCCTGCGGGGCGACGAACCGCCCTTGGGCACGGGCACGGCGCGGGGCCCGCAGATCCGCCGCACGGCGGCGAGCGGCATCAGGGACGACCACCCGCTCTACCCCGTCGGGTCGACGATGAGCTTCGCCTCCGCGACACCGGAGGGCCTCAGCCTGGACACCGGCCGCGCCGTACTCGCCGCCGATCTAAGCCAGGCGCACGCGTGGCGGTCGCGCGACCCCGAGAACTCCGACGCCATCCTGTCGTACGGGATCCACTCGCTGATCTCCGCGCCGCTCCAGGCGCGCGGCCTGGTCCTGGGCATGGTCAACTTCTGGCGCTTCGGGGATTCCGAACCGTTCGGGGACGACGACGTCTCCTTCGCCGACGAGCTGGTCGCCCGCGCGGCGATCGCCGTCGACAACGCCCGCCGCTTCACCCGTGAGCACACCATGGCCGAGACGCTGCAACGCAGCCTGCTGCCCCGCGGTGTGCCCAAGCAGAGCGCCCTGGACCTGGCGTACCGCTACCGCCCGGCGCACCGTGGCGTCGGCGGGGACTGGTTCGACGTCATCCCGCTGCCGGGATTCCGTGTGGCGCTGGTCGTCGGCGACGTCGTCGGCCACGGCCTGCACGCCGCGGCCACCATGGGCAGGCTGCGCACGGCGGTCCACAACTTTTCCACCCTCGACCTGCCCCCCGACGAGCTGATCGCCCACGTCGACGAGCTGGTGGCCCGCATCGATCAGGACGAGGCGGCCGTGGAGGGGGAAGAGGGCGATGGCGGGCGGATCACGGGCGCCACCTGCCTGTACGCCATTTACGATCCGGTGTCCGGACGCTGCACCATGGCGCGGGCGGGCCACCCCTTTCCCGCGCTCGTACGGCCCGACGGTGGTGTCGAGTTCGTCGACCTGCCCGCGGGTCCGCCCCTCGGCGTGGGAACCCTGCCCTTCGAGACGGCCAAGCTGCGGCTGGAGGCGGGATCCCGGCTCGTGCTCTACACGGACGGGCTTGTCGAGAACCGGCACCGGGACCTGGAGGACGGGCTCACCCGGCTGCACGGCTGCCTGTCCAGGGCCCGCACCAACGGGTCCCCGGAGGAGATCTGCACGGCCGTCTTCGACGCGATGGTGCAACCGAACCCGAGCGACGATGTCGCGCTTCTCGTCGCGCGCACGCACCTGTTCGCCCCCGACCAGGTGGCCACCTGGGACGTGCCCCGCGACCCCGCCGCCGTCTCCCGCGTCCGCTCGGCGTGCGTCGGACAACTCACGGCCTGGGGCCTGGAGTCGCTCTCCTTCACCACGGAACTCATCCTCAGCGAGCTGATCACCAACGCCGTCCGCTACGGCACCGAGCCCATCCACGTCCGCCTGCTCCGCGACCGCACCCTCGTCTGCGAGGTCTCCGACGGCAGCAGCACCGCGCCCCACCTCCGCTACGCCGCCAGCACCGACGAGGGCGGCCGCGGACTGTACCTCGTCGCCCAGCTCGCCGAACGCTGGGGGACCAGGTACACGGAACGGGGCAAGGTCATCTGGACGGAACAGGCCCTCACCACGACGCCCGGGCTGTTCGACGCCATGCCTTTCTAGCTATAGCTAGGGGCAGGTCCCGGCGCTCCTCTGTTGTTCATGCCGCGGGCCCCTGCCAACTTGGCAGGGGCCCGCGCTGCCCGAAGCCATTGGACGCTGGCGGACAACACCGGGCGGAGCAGCTACTGAGACCGCAAGTGAGACCCGTGGCTCTCCAAGGTCAGACGCGCTGGTACTCGGTGTGCGCGAGCGTCCCAGGGCGCGACCGAGCAGAGCGCCGCCGCGTAGCGCCGTCAGCAGAGACACCCAACGTCAATCACTTCGATCACGTTGCCCCGGGCCATGTACTCGACCCAGCACTGATTGCCGAACGCTGCCGCTTTCGCCCCTGGCGGCGGGAACGGAGCCTCGGCCGCAGCGCTAATGAGCATGACGATCTCCTTGCGCGCGTCGGCGGGGACGTCCAGCAGCACGTCGGCGGCGCTTTTGATCAATTCCACTCGCATTGCGCACCCCGTGGCAGGAGCAGCGTTGCACGGCACAGCCCCCAGCCCGGATGGGCCTGCCTAACCAGGGTCTCTCGGCTCGTCCGGGCATGTACAGGGGCACAGCGAAGCCCCCGCATACTCTCGTGCGGGGGCTCACGTATACCCAACCGCAAAACCTCAGCCGCGCGCCTCCGGAGCCCAATAGGACGGTCCCCCGCCGCGCCATTCGAGCAGCTCCGGGTCGTCGATCTTCGTATCAGCCTCGGGCAGGCCTGCGAGGCGTAGGAACTCCACCACGTCAAGGAGGTGGTACGCCGTGCCGACGTGCTCATCGCGGATCGTCACCCGCCGTCCGCCGTCCGGCTGCGGCGGGTGAACGATCACGGGCGCTTGTCCGGACATGCTCCCAGTGTGCTCCGGCCATCCGAATATGGATCGAGCCCCCGCACTCGCTCGTGCGGGGGCTCAGTCGAGGATCCCTAGTGTCTCGTGATTCCGTTTGCATCACTTTGAGTTGTTTGCGACGAGTTTCTTGACGTTGGTCTGGACGAGTCGGACCTTCGTCAGGATCTCTTCGGCAGTTGCGGTCCAGGTGAACGGTCTGGCCTCGGAGTTCCAGGAGTCGATGCCCGGCGACGCTCACGAGCGTGGCGGTCCGAGCGCACGTCGCACACACGGTGCCGAGCGGACTGGCCACGTGGCTGATGTCGGAGGCCACACACGCGCTCACGCTGTGGCCGGCGTCCGTGTCCGCCGGGCTGATCGGCCTGAACGTCGCAGGCCTGTGGCTGGGCCGGCGTCAGCCGTCGGTCCGGCTCGATGACGGGATGAGCGCAGAAGAGCAGCGGCTGGCCTCGCGGCTCGACCCGTCGTTCTGGGTCCAGAACGCCGACGCCCGCGGCTTGTCCGGCACCGTGCCCACGCCCGCGAAGCTCACCCCAGCCGGGCTGATCTCGCACGTGCGGCTGGACGGGCGGTGGACGCCGAAGACGTTCGGTGCGAAGGCGGACGAGATCCGGGCCCTGCTCGGGGCGCGGACCGATCTGCGGATGGAGATCAAATCCGGCAGTCACGGCGACCGCGCCACCATCACGCTGCGGACCCGCAGCGCGGCCGACGGCATCGACCTGTCCGGCTGGGAGCCCGGGGCGCCGTGGGGCATCGACACGATCACCGGCGAGCCGGTGTTCGTGCCGCTCGGTCGCCGGATGCTGATCGCGGGCACGTCCGGTGCCGGCAAGAGCTGGTCCACGCGGGCTCTCCTCGCGGAAGCTTCGGAGAGCGTCGACCACCGCTTGATCGTCATCGACCCCAAGCGGGTGGAGGCCCTGAACTGGGAACACCGTGCCCGCACGGCGGTGCGCCGGGACGACGTCCTGGACGTGACCGACGAGCTGGTGGAGGAGATGCACGAGCGGCTGGACGAGATCCCGCGCGGCAGCGACGTGATCGCGATCAGCGCGAACCGCCCCCGCATCACGGTCTTCGTGGACGAGGGTGCCGAGATCATCTCCATGGCCAAGTTCAAGACGCCCCGCACCGAGGACGGCCCCGGCCCGGACTACAGCCGGATCATGGAGAACCTGCGCACCCTCGCGCGCATGGCACGCGCCGCCGAGATCATTCTGATCTGGGCCACGCAGAAGCCGACGATGGACGGCAAGAGCCCCGGGCTGACCCGCAGATCAGCGCACAGATCACCTACCGGGCCTCACTCGCCCTGTCGACGTCCTCGGAGTCCCGGGTGGTCTTCGGAGAGGACGCCACCGAGGACGGCTGGCACGCGCACAAGCTGCCCATGCCCGGCGTCGCGATGCTGCGATCCAGCCCCAAGGCCAAGCCCAACCCCGTCAAGACCCGGGCATTCTCCCCGGCCGACGTCATCGCCCTCCCGAACCGGCCCGTATGGCACCGGGAATCCTCCAAGCCGTCCAGGAGCCCCCTGCACCTGGTCAAGGAGCCGAGCACCGCCACAGCGACACCCGCGCCGGCGAGCAATCGGGACCGGGTCCTGCGGGCTGTGCACGACGGGGCTCGCACCCTGCGAGACATCACCGACCGGACCGGAATCAACAAGGGCACCGTCTCCCGCGAGATCAAAGCCCTCACGTCCACGGGAGCCCTCCGCAAGACCGACGACGGCATGCTCCTGCCCGGACAGGAAGCGGCCTGAGCACCCCCGCCTGACCTAACCCTCCATCAACACGCCAAGGGCGGCCCCCTCTCACGCCAATGAAGCGGGGCCGCCCTCGTCTGCCAGCACTCATCACAGAACTGGAGACATCCAGCATGACTCAACCCATCCCGATCCGGCGAGACGGCCACCGGCCGCGCTTACTGGACGCTCTGGACCTTGCAGCGGCAGGCGTACCCGTCCTGCCTCTGCGCGCGGGCAAGCTCCCGTTCGGGAACTGCCCCTCCTGCACCGGTAATGCGTGCGGCGACCGCCCGAACATGAAGACGCCGGGGGCCTGCCAGTGCCCGCGGCCGTGCCATGGCTGGGCTACCGCCACCACCGACCCCGCCGTACTCCAGTCCCCCGCATGGGCCGACGCATGGCACCAGGCCGGAGCCGTCGCGTACCACCCCGGCGGGGCCGGGCTCACCGTGGTGGACCTCGACGACGCTGACGCGGTCGCCTGGGCCCGCCAGGCGCTGCCCGCCACCCGGACCGTGCCCACCACCCGCGGGGAACACTGGATTTACCTGGGGACCATGCGGTCCGCGAACGCGGTCCGACCGGGCGTGGACATCAAGTCGTCGATGGCGTACGCCCGGTGGCTCGGACCCGGCACCGGCACCATGACCGATCTGCCCGAAGCCGTGCGCGCGCTGGCCCTGAAGGAGCCCTCCACGGTCCGGCCTGCACCACACGTCATCACCGCGCTAGCGCCAGGCGGGGAGTGCCGTCACCGCACGCCCGCCTACCTGGACCGTGGCATCGCCATGGCCGAGCAGCGCATCACCGAGGCCCGCAGTGCGGTTCACACGACCGTCTACCGGACCTTCCTTGCCGTGCTCTCCACGCACGGCCGGTGCGGCTGCCTCACCGACACCCACATCGCGCGGCTGTTCACCGCCGCGCAGACCAAGGACGAATCGCCCCGGCACTGCACCGACGCATGGACCAACGCCCGCACCCAGTTGGGACTGTGACCATGTCCGACGACGAGAAGAACCCCGCCCGTGAGGTCATCACCGACTACGCACAAGCGCACTTCCGGTACTTCCGCACCGCCGACGGCACCGTCTACGCGCAGAAGAACGGCCACCCCGTAGCCCGCCCGATCCGCTCCCAGGGCACGACAGGCAGCCACCGCCAGGAACTCATGGTCGGCCTGTTCAAGGACGGGCGCGGCATGTTCAACGGAACCGCCCTCAAAGAGGCGCTGGACCTGATCGAAGCCCTCGCGCTGACCGAGGCCACCCAGGCCGTGCAGATCCGCGTCGCCCCCGGATTCGACGGAGCGACGTGGCTGGACCTGGGCCGCAATGACGGCCAGTCCGTCCGCATCCACCCCACCGGCTGGGACATCGCCATCCCCGACCCGCGCGAGGTGTGCTGGCGGCGCACCCAGCTCACCGGAGAACTCCCGTTACCGGCCAAGGACACCAACAGCAAGGGCATCGACCTCCTGCTCAGGCTCTGCAACTTCGCCACCGCCGAGACCGAATGCCTGGCCATCGCCTGGCTAATCGGCTGCCTCGGCCCGTCCGTGCCCGTCCCCGCCCCCTTCCTCACCGGCCCGCAGGGGGCGGGGAAGTCCACAGGTGGGCGGATGCTCATCAGGATCATCGAGGGCATGAGCGGTGACCTGCGTCGGGCGCCGAAGGACGAGGAGAACCTGATCGCGGCGGTCGCGGCGGGGTGGGTCACCGCGCTGGACAACCTGTCCCACATGACCCCGGACCTGTCCGACGCCATGTGCTGCATCGTCACCGGAGCCGAGTCGGTGAAAAGGGCGCTGCTCACCGACGGGGACGTGCACCGGGCCCGCTACCGCCGCCCCCTGCTCCTGACCGGCATCGACGTGGGAGTCATCCGGCCCGACCTCGCGGAACGGCTCCTGCCCCTGCGCCTGGAGCGGCCCCGCGTGAGGCGCACCGAAGCCGAACTGTGGGCGGAGTTCGAAGAGGCGCTGCCCGTCATCCTCGGCTCTCTCCTCGACCTCACGGTCAAGGTCCGCGCCGCCGAAGCGGAGACCCCCACCGATCTGCGGATGGCGGACTTCGCGCACCTGTGCGCGCAGCTCGACGCGGCAACCGGCCTCGGGGCGCTCACCGCCTACCGGGCCAGTCTGGACGATCTCAACGACGACGTGATCGAGGGCGATCTCCTCGCCCAGACCGTTCTCAAGCATGCCGACACCATCGAGCCGGGCGCAGAGCAGCGAATGACCTCCACCGAGTGGCTGCACCACCTCAGTCGCCTCTACAGCGGCGACGAACTGCGCCCCCTGCCCAAGGGCTGGCCGACGACGGGCAAGGTTCTCTCCGACCGGCTCAAGCGCCTCCAGCCCACCCTGGCCGCTCGCGGTGTGCTCATCGACAGCGGCCGGACCCGCGAGGGCCGCTACCTCGAAATGGTCCGCCGGACCGACCCGCCGCCGTACGAGCAGAAGGCAGCGTTCTGACCCACACCGCCCGGTCGCCCGGACAAGCAAGAAGAGCACGCCGCGCCGGGTGCTCTTCTTGCTGTTCGGCGGAACGCCGCCCGATGGTCGCGCCGCGCAGCGGCTCCCTCTTCACGCTGTAAGGCACACCGCACTACTACAGACACCCCCTTCTCTTTCCTAAGTAGGGAAGCTCTGCGTCACCTGCGTCACTCAGGTCGGAAAACGGCCCCTGAGCTGCGGCTAAGGGCGTGACGCAGACGACGGGCTCTGCGTCATCCTGCGTCACCTGCGTCACGCCGTGACGCAGCCCGTGACGCAGCGATGACGCACCCCCACACCACTGCGTCACACAAAGCCGCAGGTCACAGACCCGCATGACGCTGGTGACGCTGTGACGCAGAAATCCGCACCTCGGACAGGCGCGAACTCCCGAGGAGCCCCCGAACGCGACACGACTCGACGCCGAGGACCTCATGAGCCGAACCCGTTCCGCTCAACCCGACCCCCGGGCCACCCTCCGGGGCGGTCTCCCCGACCGCTACCTCACCCCCGACGACATCGCCGAGATCTTCGACGTCCCCAAAGAGACCGTCTACCAGTGGCGCAAGAAGCGCACCGGACCGCCTGGCTTCCGCATCGGCAAGCACATCCGATACGACCCCGCCGTCGTGCACCGCTACGTCGCCGAACGCATGACCGCCGACGCCGCCTGAAACGACATCTCACCACCCAGGGAGGGCCACCCAGTGGCCCTCCCTGTCCATTTCCCAGAAGGGATTGCCGCCCCATGGCAGGCCACATCCAAGACCGCTGGTACAAGACCGAGTTGAACCACGCCGGGAAGACCGTGCGTGTGAAGACCGAGCGCTACGGCACGGGCATGCGATATCGCGCTCGCTACGTCGCGCCGGACGGTACTGAGCGCAGCCGTTCGTTCCCGGACAAGCAGAAGCGACTTGCCGAGGTTTGGCTGACGCAGATCGCGGCGGACATGAACCGAGGGCAGTACGTCGACCCGTCCGCAGGGATGGTCACGTTCCAGCAGTTCGCCACTCAGTGGCTTGCGTCGCAGACGACGGACCCGGCCACCATCACAGCTATGGAGCTGCGCTTCCGCCTCCACGCCTTCCCGCACGTCGGTGCTCGTTCGCTCAGCGCCTTTCAGCCGGGCCACATTCGTACGTGGGCCCGTGCGTTAAAGGACTCCGGCATCGCGGCGTCGTACCAGCGCGTCATCTTCGCCAACGTCTCCGCCGTCTTTGCGGCGACGGTCGACGACGGCATTATCGCCCGAAACCCCTGCCGAGCGGGGTCGGTCAAGGCGCCCAAGCTGGACGCCAGGAAGCTTAAGCCGTGGACGCATCACCGCGTGCTCGCAGTCCGAGCCGCGCTCCCGCAGCAGTACGGCACGACAGTCGACGTCGGCGCCGGATGTGGCCTCCGGCAGGGTGAAGTCTTCGGCCTCGCCGTCGACGAGGTGGACTTCCTCGGGGGCGCCGTTCACGTCGTACGGCAGGTGAAGTTGGTCGACCCTCACCTCGTGTTTGCCCCGCCCAAGGGTGGCAAGCTGCGAGATGTTCCGCTGGCCGACTCCGTGTCGCACGCGCTCGCAGAGCACATCACCCGTCGGCCACCAGTCGAGGTGACGCTGCCCTGGAAGACGCCGGACGGTCCGCTCGTGACGGCAACGCTGCTTTTCTACTCGCGCGAGCGGAAGGCGCTGAACCGCAATTACTTCAACATGTACCTGTGGAAGCCCGCGCTCGTCTCGGCCGGCGTCATCCCGGAGCGCGAGCCGGGGGAGCGGTTCACGAAGTCGCGCGAGCACGGCATGCACGCGCTGCGGCACTACTACGCGTCGGTGCTTCTGGACGCGGGGGAGAACATCAAGGCTCTTGCCGAGTACCTCGGGCACTCGGACCCCGGCTTCACTCTCCGCACGTACACGCACCTGATGCCAAACAGTCAGGACCGCGCGCGGAAGGCCATCGACTCTGCCTTTGGAGCGGCGGGCGCTGACGACGATGGCGACGACGGAGCGGTGCCTGTGGCGGCCTGATCGGCGCTCACAGAAAAGGCCGTCGGCCGTGCCTTCCGAGAGGGGAGGAACACGGCCGACGGCCCACAGACGGCCCAGGGGAGCGGAAACCCGCTCTGACCTGCGGCGTTCTTAAATGTCGAAGAAGTGACGCGGCACCTTTCTGACCTGTACGTACTCCAGCCGCCGCCCTTCTGGCCTGCGGGTTAGCGGTCGGCGGTTGTTGTCGCCTGTCATCGTTGAGCCCCCTCGGACGCCCCGGAGACGGCCCCAGTCGGATGTATCGGGGTCACGGCCACCGTCTGGGTGTTCCCCGGAGGTTGTCAGCACCAGGTGGCAGGATGCCGTGCTATGACCGCACCGATCAGTGAGTCGTGGACGCGAATCGAGAGCTGGCTGGCCGAGCACGCCCCGGCGACCTACGCCGCGCTGGCGCCGCCCGCGGATCCGGCGGACATCGCCGCAGCCGAACGCGTCATCGGCCGGCCACTGCTGAAGCCCTTGGTGATGTCGTTGTCGCGGCACGACGGCCTCCTCCACCAGCGATTCTCGCTGCTGCCAGGGTTCTACAGGCCGATGAGTGCACGCGAGATAGCAGCTGCGTGGCAACTCTTCACCGGGTTCTACGACAAGCGCACGGCGGACGAGGAAGGAGAGGCGGCGGACTACGACTTCATGAAGCTCGGGGCCAGCAACGTCCTGTACGGACATTCGCAGTTGATCCCCATCGCGCGGGATGTCGGCGGGGGTTACCTCGTACTGGACCATCGTCCCGAGATCGACCGGGGGCGCGTCCACGAACCCGAGGCTGTGGAAGGCATTATGCGTGGATCGCACGAGATGTGGACGTCCCTGCCGGTGCTCATGGAGACGATCGCCACGTCTCTCGAGACCAACCAGTCCCTCAACGACTACACGCCCGTAGTGGACGAGGAGCAGAGGCTGGACTGGAACTTCATACCGCTGCGCAGTGACCGGACCTTGCATCGGTCATGACACAGCAGCGGATAGTGAGGTCGGTGGAGCTGCTTCGGGGCGAGTGGTCCGGCCCCGTAACCTTTCGGCGAGTCGGGCAGTCTGCGGACTGCCCGTTACCTGACTTCGGCATATCTGATCGGAAACGCCCCTCGCGGGATCTCGGCGTAGTGCGGACAAGTAGCGGGGGCAGATCTTCGTCAGCGGCTGGAACACCGGCCAGTACGTCAACAACGTCGCGCCGCGAAGGAGTCCGTCATCGCCTCGGGATTCCCAAGGAAGCAGGGCGAGAACACCCTCGTGCTGGCGATCACCGCCGAGCAGCCCGGCGTCTGACCCGACTCGTGGAACTCGTGGACCGGGGCACCGTCCTCGGCGGCATCCCCAGCCGGCAGAACGACTCACCCGGAAGGCCGTCTTCGGGGCGTCAGGTGAGCGGTCCCTCCTGGACTCGCGTCGCCGCCCAGGGCGCGGCCTGTTCCAGTTGCGCGGCCAGGGAGAGCAGGAGCCCCTCGCCCCCGAGGTCGGTGGCGAACTGGACGCCCAGCGGCAGCCCGTCGCCGTCCCAGCCGAGCGGGACGGACATCGCGGGCATGCCGGTGACGTTGTGGACGCTGGTGAACGCGGAGTAGACCGAGGCGTGTTCGTAGATCGATTCCGGCCGACCGGTGTCGAGCGTGCCGAGCAGGGGCGTGGGCCGGGCGAGCGTCGGGCTCAGCAGCACGTCGTACGTCGTGAACGCGGAGCCGACCGCCCAGCCGATCTCCTGCATGCGCCCGAGGGCCCGGCTGACGTCCGTGGCGGTGAGGGCCCGGTAGGTGTCGTAGATCACCCGCGTGAACGGTTCTAGGTCGTCGTCGGCCAGCGGGCGGCCGAGCTGCTCAAGACGGGCGTCGATCTGCGCGACCAGGTTGCTGTTCATCACCACGGCCGAGGCAGCGGCGACGTCCCCCGGCCGGTAGGCGGCCGTGGCCTCCTCCACCTCGTGTCCGAGGCTCTCGCACAGCCGGGGCGCCGGGGTGGGCGCGGGGGGGGGCGCCCGATGGCCCGCGGGGGCGGCCGGCCGGGGGGGGGTCAGTCCGCTGCGCGCGCGTCGGGGGGCCC